>NZ_JBIUYA010000006.1:0-253759 GCF_044744285.1 Pseudomonas sp. NPDC087336
TACGGCCTACGTGATTACAGCTGTACAGCAGGCTTATTGACAGGTGGACAACTGCAAATCAACAGGTTTGAGAATATAAGATTCTCAAACCTCATAGCGTTTTTGGCGTGCGGAGGCGCAATTGGCGGTACGCCGGGGAGGAGAGTGGTGGTGATTCACGAAATAGCACTTGCCGATCCGGGCGATTGCGTCGATGTGCAATCTGGTTTTCGGTGTAGGCTTGAAGTGTCTTACAGGGCAGAAAACTTTCGAAAGCCCTCAAGTTCAGGGCGGCTGGACCGTGCACGGTTCGTGCGAGGAGCAGAATATGACCATGCCGAGCTAGCACACACGAGCGCTGATTCAGACGCGAGATCTCTTGGTCGAGCTGGCGCAAGATTCCGCGCTGTCTGAGTCCATTCGCCGTCAGGCCCGTCAGCTGTTACGCCATTATCCCCATGCAGACGAGATACTAAGGGCAGGGCAGCTCGAAGAGCGACGGGTCGACCGGCTGACCGAGCCCTTCCTGAGCTCCAGTATCGATTAACCGTCTTGGCTAACCATGATCGGCCAAAAGTCGCTGATCCCGAACCACTGATTGGTAAGGGTTAAGCAGTTCTCTCCGATGCTTCCTGCCAAACACGTTTAACCTAAGTCGTAGTGAAATATTAAAACGACGCTGGTAATGTTTTGGTTACGTTCGTCAAACCATTAAGGGATGGAGACGAAAATAGAAGTCCTGGAGCCGCGAACCTCCAGGGCTTTGTTTTTCTCTTAAACTAGGTAAGGGAATTCGATCAGCATTTATTTCTGTTGTTTAAATACGGCACGGAAGCGATGCAGTAGGGGCTCAGTGTAACCACTTGGTTGGTGCCCCCCTTCAAACACAAGAGCACAAGCCGCCTGGAATGCTACCGAGCCTTCGAAGTCGGAAGCCATCGGTCGATACAGAGGGTCACCAGCATTTTGCTGATCCACCACATGCGCCATACGCTGCAGAATTTTCAGCGTCTGCTGTTGGTCGATCACACCATGGCGAAGCCAGTTGGCGATGTGCTGACTGGAGATCCGCAATGTGGCGCGGTCTTCCATCAGGCCGACATCATGGATATCCGGCACTTTTGAGCAACCCACGCCTTGCTCGACCCAGCGTACGACGTAGCCAAGCAGTCCCTGAACGTTGTTTTCCACCTCTTCGCGGATTTGCTCTGCCGTCCATTTGGCGTCGACAGCAACTGGCACGGTCAGCAAGCCATCGAGCAGGTCGTCGCGAACTGCTGCCAGGTCAATTCCCTCGAGCTGTTGTTGAATCGCCGCTACGTCGACCTTGTGGTAATGCAAGGCGTGCAAAGTCGCAGCGGTAGGGGATGGCACCCAAGCGGTGTTGGCGCCTGCCTTCGGGTGCGCGATTTTCTGCTCAACCATGGCAGCCATCAAGTCGGGCATGGCCCACATGCCTTTGCCGATCTGTGCTCGGCCGCGTAATCCGCAGTTCAAGCCGACCAGTACATTGTTGCGCTCATAGGCTTGTATCCAGGCGGTGCTTTTCATGTCGCCTTTGCGAAGCATTGCGCCAGCTTCCATGGCTGTATGTATTTCGTCGCCAGTGCGATCTAGAAAGCCCGTATTGATAAAGGCGACACGTGACGCAGCTGCAGCAATGCAGGCCTTGAGGTTGACGCTGGTACGGCGCTCCTCGTCCATGATGCCCATCTTCAGTGTGTGGCGCTCAAGCTGCAGCACGTCTTCGATACAGCTGAACAAGCGCTCGGCGAAGGCGACTTCGGCTGGCCCGTGCATTTTCGGTTTGACGATGTAGACGCTGCCGGTGCGCGAGTTGCCTTGGCGCTTTAGATCGTGCAAGGCGATCAGGCTGGTGACCATGCCGTCGAGAATGCCTTCGGGAATTTCCCGGTTATTGCCATAGAGCACGGCCGGGTTGGTCATCAAGTGTCCGACGTTGCGAATGAGCAGCAGGGCGCGGCCGTGCAGTTTGAAGGCCGCGCCATCGATGCCGGTGTATTCGCGGTCCGTGTTGAGCCGACGGGTCACGGTTTTGCCGTTCTTCTCCAGCGTCTCCGACAGATCGCCCTTCATCAGCCCCAGCCAGTTGCGATATACCCGTACCTTGTCGTCCGCATCGACTGCAGCGACGGAGTCTTCGCAGTCGATGATGGTCGACAATGCAGATTCGATCAGCAGGTCTTTCACCGAAGCGGCGTCGCTGCGACCGATCTGACTGCCCGGATCGATCTGGATCTCGATATGCAAGCCATTGTTGCGCAGAACGATGGCCGTCGGTGCGGTGGCCGTACCTTGGTAACCCACCAATTTTTCGGGCTGACGTAGCGTGGTGTGCTGATCGCCTTTGAGTATGACAGCCAAAGCACCACCTAAGATGCGGTACGAAGTGGCGTCGGCGTGTGAACCTGATTGCAATGGCAAGGCTTCATCTAGGAAGGCTTTAGCAAAGGCCACCACTTTGGCGCCACGCACCGGGTTGTATTCCATGCCGGATTCGGCACCTTTGTCGCTGCTGATCACGTCACTGCCGTACAGGGCGTCATACAAGGAGCCCCAACGCGCATTGGCTGCGTTCAAGGCGTACCGTGCGTTGATGGCGGGCACGACCAGCTGCGGCCCTGCCTGTTGGCTGATTTCGCGATCAACTTTGGTGGTGCTGGCCTGTACTTGCGCAGGTTGTGGTTGCAGGTAGCCGATTGAGGACAGGAACGCGCGATACGCCGGCATATCGGTGATGGGGCCTGGATTGGCTTTATGCCAGATGTCCAATTCCAGCTGCAAACGTTCGCGGTCGGCCAACAAAGCCCGGTTGGTCGGCGCCAATTCCTGGACCAGATCGGAGAACCCGCTCCAGAAGGTTTGGACGTCAATGCCTGTGCCGGGCAGGACTTCTTCATCGATAAATGCCTGCAGGACAGGTGCGACTTGCAGGCCATGAAGTTTTGCGTAATCAGTCATCTATTCTTCTCTCAATTCAAGGCGCGGGCGCCGGCCGCGGCAATCTGTGCGTCCTGAACGGCCTTGACGCCGGAAACACCCACTGCGCCCACTACTTGACCTTCGATAACAATGGGTACGCCACCTTCGAGAGACGTCACCAAGGGCGCCGAGAGGAATGCACTGCGCCCCCCGTTGACCATCTCCTCGTAGCCTTTGGAATCGCGTCGGCCGAGGGCCGAAGTCCGGGCCTTTTCCGTGGCGATGTAGGCACCGATAGGCGCGCAACCGTCCAGGCGCTCAAGGGCCAACGGATGACCGCCATCATCCACTACGGCAATGCAGACATTCCATTGGTTGAGCTGGGCTTCGCTGCGCGCGGCAGCGAGGATCAGGCCGACTTCGTTCTGGCTCAATACGGCTTTGCTGTTCATGGGTTTTCCTGTGAGTGAATGGCATCTTCCACCACTTCGATCCAGTGCCGTACCGGGGTGCGGCCGGCACTGTCGAGGTGGGTTTGGCAACCGATGTTGGCGGTGGCAATGACGGCGGGTGAATCGCTTTCCAGCGCCTTGATCTTGTTGTCGCGCAGCTGACGCGAAAGCGCTGGTTGGGTGATTGAATAGGTGCCGGCAGAGCCACAGCAAAGATGGCTGTCAGGCACAGCGGTGAGATGAAATCCCAGGCGAGTCAGCACACTCTCGACCGCGCCGCCGAGCTTGAGGGCATGTTGCAGTGTGCACGGGCAATGGAAGGCCAGGCGTTGCTCGCTGCGAGCGCCAAGTTGTTCCAAAGGCTCCGCTTGCAGGACCTCGACCAGATCCTTGCTCATGGCACTGATCCGGGCAGCCTTCTGGGCATACGCCGGGTCATGTCTGAGCAGATGGCCATACTCCTTGACGAAAGCACCGCAGCCGCTGGCGGTTTGCACGATTGCTTCGGCCCCGCTCTCGATGGCCGGCCACCAGGCGTCGATATTGCGCCGGGCTCGCTCCAGCCCCGCTTGCTGGGCGTCGAGGTGGTAGTCAACCGCGCCGCAGCATCCAGCCTGGCTGATTGGCGTGATGCTGATGCCCACGCGATCCAGCACCCGCGCGGTGGCAGCATTGGTGTTCGGGGACAAGCTTGGCTGCACGCAGCCTTCGAGCATCAGCATTTTTCTTGCAAGCTTTCGCGTCGGCCTGGGCTTCGCTTGGGTAATGTGCCGCGGCAGTTTCAGTCTTACGGTTTGCGGCAGTATGGGGCGCAAGCTTTTGCCGATTTTCAGTAAGGGCTTGAACAGCAGTGGGTTGGGCAACAAAGCCCGCAAGCCCTGGCGCAACATGCGCTGACCCGTGCTGCGCGGAACTGCCTGATCGACCACGGCACGACCAATGTCCAGCAAGTTGTGATAGTTCACGCCGGATGGGCAGGTGGTTTCGCAGTTTCTGCATGACAGGCAACGGTCCAGATGTTGTTGCGTCTTGGCCGTGACTTCGTTACCTTCCAGCACTTGCTTGATCAGGTAGATGCGCCCGCGCGGGCCATCCAGTTCATCACCCAACAGTTGGTAGGTCGGGCAGGTGGCATTGCAGAAACCGCAATGTACGCAACTGCGCAAGATGCTTTCGGCTTCTTCGGCGCGCTCCAGGCGCTGGGCTTTTTCGCTCAAGGTGGTTTGCATGATCAGATCTCTGCGTACATTCGGCCTGGATTGAAAATCCCTTGTGGGTCCAGTTGTGACTTGAGCGATTGCTGGTAGCGCAGCAGCGGTGCCGCCAGTGGCTGGAAGGGCTGCTCGGCATTTGTATGGCAGGTGGCATGTCCTCCAGCTTGCCTGGCAATGGCGCGGATGGTCTCGGCTGCGGCGCTGGATTTCAGCCAGCGCTGGGCACCGCCCCAATCGATCAATTGCTCGCCTGGCATGCACAATGGGCCGATGTGGGTCGGCAGTGACAGGCGCCAAAGCGGGCGGTCATCGGCAAAAAATGCCAGGCGCTGGGCATTCAGTTCGCTCCAGTAACCGGCGTCGAGCAGTTCGCCGCCCAAACGATCATGCGCTGCCGTTACCGAGCCTTCGCCGCCCTCCAGACGCAGATTCAAACGTTGTCCGTCATGACTGGCCGCGCTGATGGGGATGGGTTGTTGCCCCCACTCCGCCAGTTTCAGCAGGGCCTGCTCGGTGCTCATTTCCAGGGTGATGCTGAGGCTATGTCGCGGCTTTGGCAGGACCTTGAGGGACACTTCGGTCAGCAGCCCCAGGCAGCCAAAACTGCCTGCCATCAAGCGGGACAAGTCGTAGCCCGCCACGTTCTTCATCACTTCGCCACCAAAGCGCAGATGCTTGCCATGACCGGTAATGACGCGGGTTCCCAGCACGTAGTCGCGAACCGAGCCGGCCCACGGTCTGCGCGGCCCCGACAGGCCGGCGGCAACCAGGCCACCCAGGGTGGCACCGTCATCGCTGTGGGGTGGTTCGCACGGCAGCATTTGCCCGGCGGCGTCCAGCGTTGCGTTCAATTCGGCCAACGGCGTGCCGGCGCGTGCCGTGATCACCAATTCCGTAGGGTCGTAGGTCACAATGCCGCGATGCGCACGGGTATCGAGCAGTTGACCGCGCACCTCGCGACCCAGATGAGCCTTGCTGTTACCGCCCTGAATGCGCAATGAAACATGGCTGCGCAGGGCATGCTCAACCTGTTGCAAGAGCTCTGCGCTAGCGTCGTTGGAATGTTGGCCAGGCATTAGAAGCGCTCCAGTTCAGGAAAGGGCAACCGCCCCATGTGCACATGCATGGCGCCGAACTCGGCGCATCGATGCAGGGTGGGAATGTTCTTGCCGGGGTTGAGCAGGCCGCTGGGGTCGAAGGCCGCCTTGACCGCGTGGAACAAAGTCAATTCGTCACTGCTGAACTGGGCGCACATCTGGTTGATTTTCTCCCGGCCCACACCGTGTTCGCCGGTGATGCTGCCACCGACCTTCACGCACAACTCGAGGATCTTGCCGCCCAGGGCTTCGGCGCGATCCAGTTCTCCAGGGGTATTGGCATCGAACAGAATCAGCGGATGCATGTTGCCGTCGCCGGCGTGGAACACGTTGGCGACGCGCAGGTTGTATTCGGCGGACAACTCGGCGATTGCTCGTAAAACACCGGGCAGTTCGCGGCGCGGGATGGTGCCATCCATGCAGTAGTAATCCGGCGAGAGGCGCCCGACAGCGGGAAAGGCATTCTTGCGTCCGGCCCAAAAGCGCACGCGTTCGGCTTCGTCTTTGGCCTGGCGCACTTCGGTGGCACCGGCTCGCTCCAGCACCTGTCGGACACGCTCGCAGTCGTCGTCGACATCGGCTTCGACGCCGTCAAGTTCGCACAGCAGGATGGCTTCGGCGTCGACTGGATAACCCGCGTGGATGAAGTCCTCGGCGGCGCGGATCGCCAGGTTATCCATCATCTCAAGGCCACCGGGGATGATGCCGGCGGCAATGATATCGCCGACGGCACGTCCGGCTTTTTCAACGGAGTCGAATGCCGCCAGCAGCACCTTGGCTGATTGTGGTTTGGGTAGCAGCTTGACGGTCACCTCGGTGATCACCCCGAGCATGCCTTCGGAGCCGGTGAACAGTGCCAGCAGATCAAAACCTGGCGAGTCGAGGGCATCGCAGCCCAGGGTCAGGCGTTCGCCGTCCACCGTGACCATTTCCACTTTCAGCAGGTTGTGCACGGTCAGGCCATATTTCAGGCAGTGCACACCGCCAGCGTTTTCCGCGACGTTGCCGCCAATGGAACAGGCAATTTGCGAGGAAGGGTCTGGGGCGTAATACAAACCATGCGGGGCGGCAGCTTGAGAGATCGCCAGGTTGCGCACTCCCGGTTGTACGCGGGCAAACCGCCCGGCAGGATCGATGTCGAGAATTTTGTTGAAGCGCGCCATCACTAAAAGCACGCCTTTTTCCAGTGGCAGTGCACCGCCCGACAGGCCTGTGCCGGCTCCGCGAGGTACCACCGGAACACGCTGCTGATGGCAGATCTTCAGCAGTTTTTCGACCTGCTCGATTTCGCGAGGCAACACCACTAGCATGGGTGTGGTGCGGTAGGCGGATAAACCGTCGCACTCGTATGGTTTGAGTTCTTCAAGGCTGTGAAGGATTTCCAGGTCGGGTATTTGCTCACGCAATGCCTGCAAAAGCGCGTGTTTATCGGTGGCGGGGAGAACCCCATCAACGCGTTCGTCGTAAAGGATATTCATATTGGGGCAGACAACCCTTTCTTATTGTTGTGACCGGCCAACGACGAAACAACCCCGCAGGCTTCGGCGTCCATTACTGTCATTCCCGCTTCGTTGGTCATCGTGATTTTGGCGATTGCACGGCCTTGATTGCCCAAAGTCTTGATGACCCAGTGGCAGGTGATCATGTCCCCGGTATAGGCCGGCTGCGTGAAGTGGAAGGTGATGCGGTCACCTACCCAGCCAATTTTCCTGCCGATTTCGGTGACCAGGCTGGCCGTCAACAACTCATGGGAAACACGTGCTTTAAAAACAGCGGCCTCGACACAACACGCATCGAAAAATGCAGGTTGATAGTCCCGAGAAATTCTCGTGAAAAGCTGGATGTCTTCAAGGTTAAAGCGGCGGGAAGCTGTGAAGCTGTCCCCAGCCTGAAGCTCCTCCGAGGCACGCTGTCTGAAGCGAGGCATTGGAAAATCCCTTACATGAGTTCGGCATCGTCCGGCGATTGCTCCAGCATCTCGCTGGCCCGTTGCTTTCCAATGATTGGGCAGTAGATTTCGCCAGAGATAATTGCCTGGAGATAACTCTTTTTCAGCTTCATGGCTTTCGTTTCACTCGAAACCTTATTGGCAAACAGGTCGACCAGCACAGCCTCTTCAAATGCTGGTGGGTTCTGAAGCAGCTCAATCAGGCCATTTGTTTGCTCTGCATTCAGGAATCTCGGTGCCATGCCTGCTTTTTCACAGGCCATCAAATATTGTTGATAGGCGTAAAGCATGGGGTGTACCTCCAGGATTCAGTCGAAGGGTGACGTTCATACTATAGCTGGCTTTTTATCAAAAAAATAACAAAAAGTCAGTTATTGGCGCCTTGGATGTTGACATTTTTTCAGGCGGGAACAAGAGTGGAGTGGCAGGTCATTTCGGCCTTTTTTTCCTGTTATCGCCAAATAGAGAATGCACATGAAAATCCTGGTCCCTCTCAAACGGGTGGTCGATTACAACGTCAAGGTTCGAGTCAAGGCGGACAATTCCGGCGTCGACCTCGCCAACGTCAAGATGTCGATGAACCCGTTCTGCGAAATCGCAGTGGAAGAAGCCGTACGCCTGAAAGAGAAGGGCGTCGCGACTGAAGTCGTCGTCGTTTCCGTAGGCCCGTCCACCGCTCAGGAGCAGCTGCGCACCGCGCTGGCTCTGGGTGCCGACCGCGCAATCCTCGTTGAATCCGCCGAAGACCTGACGTCCCTGGCCGTTGCGAAACTGTTGAAAGCCGTTGTCGACAAGGAACAGCCCCGGCTGGTGATCCTTGGCAAGCAGGCCATCGACAGCGACAACAATCAGACTGGCCAGATGCTTGCTGCATTGAGCGGCTACGGTCAGGGCACGTTCGCCTCGAAAGTCGAAATCAGCGGCGACAGCGTTGCCGTGACTCGCGAAATCGACGGCGGCGCGCAGACGGTTTCCCTGAAACTGCCGGCCATTGTCACCACCGACCTGCGTTTGAACGAGCCGCGTTATGCGTCCCTGCCAAACATCATGAAAGCCAAGAAGAAGCCTCTCGAGACGCTGACTCCGGACGCTTTGGGCGTTTCCACCGCCTCCACCAACAAGACCGTGAAAGTCGAAGCGCCTGCTGCACGCAGCGCGGGTATCAAGGTCAAGTCGGTGGCTGAACTGGTCGAGAAACTGAAAAACGAAGCGAAGGTAATCTAAATGACTATCTTGGTTATTGCTGAACACGACAACAAAGTGCTGGCCCCGGCCACGCTGAACACTGTGGCTGCTGCTGCCAAAATCGGCGGCGATATCCACGTTCTGGTTGCAGGCCAGGGCGCTGGCGCCGTGGCTGAAGCCGCGGCGAAAATCGCTGGCGTGAGCAAAGTCCTGAACGCTGATAACGCCGCTTACGCGCATCAGCTGCCGGAAAACGTTGCTCCACTGGTCGCCGAGCTTGGCAAGGGTTACAGCCACATCCTGGCTGCCGCCACTTCCAACGGCAAAAACATCCTGCCGCGCGTTGCCGCTGCACTGGACGTTGACCAGATCTCCGAGATCATCTCGGTAGAAAGCGCCGACACCTTCAAGCGTCCGATCTACGCCGGTAACGCCATCGCTACCGTTCAATCGAACGCTGCAGTGAAAGTGATCACCGTGCGTGCCACCGGTTTCGACCCGGTTGCCGCTGAAGGCGGTTCGGCTTCGGTTGAATCCGTTGCTGCTGCTCACGATGCTGCAATCTCCAGCTTCGTTGGCGAAGAACTGGCCAAGTCCGATCGTCCGGAACTGACCGCTGCCAAAATCGTCGTTTCCGGCGGCCGCGGCATGCAGAACGGCGACAACTTCAAACACCTGTACGCCCTGGCCGACAAGCTGGGCGCTGCCGTCGGTGCTTCCCGCGCCGCGGTCGACGCAGGTTTCGTACCCAACGACATGCAGGTCGGCCAGACCGGCAAGATCGTTGCGCCTCAGCTGTACATCGCCGTCGGTATCTCCGGCGCGATCCAGCACCTGGCCGGCATGAAAGACTCCAAAGTGATCGTTGCGATCAACAAGGACGAAGAAGCGCCGATCTTCCAGGTGGCCGATTACGGTCTGGTGGCGGATCTGTTCGAAGCTGTACCGGAATTTGAACAGCTGGTCTGATCCACTTGCAGCGAGGCGGGCGTCAGCTCGCCCTGCTGACCGTTGAAGGAGGCATCATGCGTTACAAGCTTTTGGGAAGATCCGGCCTGCGGGTATCGGAGCTGTGCCTGGGTACCATGACATTCGGCAACCAAGGATGGGGCACGGAGGAAGCCGAAGCGGCGAGGCTTTATTCGCACTATCGCGATCAAGGCGGCAACTTCCTTGATACCGCCAATGAAATCTATGCAGGCGGTGCCAGCGAAGAGATGCTGGGGCGATTGTTGCAGGGCCATCGCGATCAAATGGTGGTAACCACCAAATATTCCCTGGCACTTCCGGGTGGCCAGGACATCAACGCCGGCGGCAATCATCGTAAAAGCCTGAACCGCTCGGTCGAAGCAAGCTTGCGACGCCTGGGTACCGACTATATCGATTTGCTCTGGGTTCACGCTTGGGACGCATTGACGCCGATCGAGGAAATGCTGCGAGCTCTGGATGACCTGGTCAGACAGGGCAAGGTGCTTTACCTCGGCATTTCCAACACCCCCGCCTGGGTTGTGGCTAAATGCAATACATTGGCGCGTGCCAACGGCTGGACACCCTTTATCGCCATGCAGGCCGAGTACAACTTGCTCGAGCGTTCGATCGAACATGAAGTGTTGCCGATGTGCCGCAGCGAAGGGCTGAGTCTGGCTGCCTGGTCTCCACTGGCGAGCGGGATCCTGAGCGGCAAGTACAGCACCGAAGTAGCAGGGGGTGAGAGAAAGCGCCTGGATGTCGCGGCAATGAAATCACTGGACGAGCGGGGGCTGGTCATGGCTGACGCAGTAGGCAAAGTCGCCAAGCAAATTGGCAGGACTCCTGCGCAAGTTGCTTTGAACTGGTTGCGTGCGCAGGCAGGAGTCATACCGCTGCTGGGCGTGAGGACCCATGCTCAGTTAGTGGACAATATGGGGTGTCTTGAGTTTGATCTGGACTCGGCGTATCTGGCCGAACTGGGTGCGTCAGGCAAGCCGGCTGCCCATTACCCTTACGATTATTTGAACAAGTATCAGAACCTGATCAACGCAGGTTTTCATTCGCGGATCGATGTCGATCGTTAAGTTGGATGCCCCCTCACGGCTAAGCCGTGAGGGGGGTTGTTTTACGCTTCGATCTTGCCGTCTTCCTTGGATACCTGGGTGAACATCTTGATGATGTCGCCCGAGGTCACGCAGCGACGGGTTTCGCCTTCAGCCAGCGGCGCCGGGCCACCGAACGATTGCGGGCGGGTATCAATGTGGGTGGCCTGAGCGCGCAGCGCGCCTGCCGTGCAGTTTTTGCGGCCTCCCATCAGGCTGAACGCATCGAAGTTGTAGAGACGCATGGCGTTGCCATGGGTGATCTTGTCGATGGTGCTGGCCGGCAGGTGGGAGACTGTTTCGATCAGGCGATCGGGGCACTCCGGCCATACGGTATCGGAGTGCGGGTAATCGCACTCGTAGGCAACGTTGTCTTCGCCGATGTCTTCGAGGTTTTTCAGGCCGAACTTGTCATCGATAAAGCACGTGAGGAAATGCTCGCGGAACACATCGCTTGGCTTCTTGCCACCGAAATCGGCATAGGTCCAGGCGCGGTGGTGGTCGTGCACGAAGTCTGCGCGCTCCAGGAAATACGGAATCCAGCCAATGCCGCCTTCGGACAAGGCTATCTTCAGGTCTGGATAATGCTGCAAGGCCTTGAGGTGGAGCCAGTCGGCCGCCGAATTGACGATGGAAATCGGCATGGTGATGATCCATGCGTCGATCGGAGTGTTCATCGAGGCATGCGGTGCCTGGGCGCCGGAACCGATATGAATGTTGATGACGACCTTGTTTTCCGCACAGACCTTCCACAGCGGCTCCCAGTGGGCGTCGTGCAGGCTCGGCTGGCCTTTGAGGGACGGGTTGTCGGTGAAGCTGATGGCGTGGCAGCCCTTGGCAACCACACGCTTGATTTCCTCGACGGTAGCGTTGATGTCCCAGTACGGAACAATGGCATTGGGAATGTTGCGTCCCGGGAAGCTGCCGCACCATTCGTCGATATGCCAGTCGTTGTAGGCCTTGAGCAGGGTCAATGCGTTTTTCTTGTTATCGAACTGGTGGAACAGACTGCCATCGAAGGTCACGACGCTAGGGAAGTTCAACGAAGCCAGCAGGCCGTTGGCGTTCATGTCATCGATGCGCGCCTTGATATCCCATGCGCCTCTGCGCATTTGCTCGAATGAAATGGGCTCGCAGCCATATTCTTCGCGGTTGCGCCCGACCACGGCATTCAATCCGATATTGCCAGCGCGACGCCCTTCGAAGAGCCAGTAGTCCGCACCATTCTTGTCTTTGAGCACTTTGGGAGCGAAGGCTTTTTGCTCCACGGTCAGGTGCTGATCGAACATGGTGGGAGGCTCTACGATGTGGTCGTCAACGCTAATCAGGATCAAGTCATCGACTTTCATTGGCTGCTGTCTCCATTTCGTACGCTGCCGCTGGCTAGGCAGGGCCAGCATCACGGGCTGCTTCAGGTTTTTGTTTTTAGCTGGGAGAACATTAAGGCTTTTACCGTGTCTCGGCAAGTAATAACCGACACATTGTCAGTTAATGGGCTGATTGGTGACAGGCTGTACCACCTTGCGCCATGTAAATTGCATGGTAATTCAGAGCAAATGATACTATGTCAGTTAATTTGTAGCTTTATCTAACGGCGTAGGTGCAGTGCATGAAACGGTTTCAAGGGGCGGGCAGGCGGGTGGCGTGCTGGATATTTTTGCTGATCTCCGTTCAGGCCGGGGCCGCAGCGCCTCAGGACGATGGTCAGGGGGCAAGGGCTCTGCTTGAGCGTGCCGTTCTTTATTATCAGGAGCACCACGAAAGTGCCATGGCGGCTTTCAGTCGTCAGGGGGATTTTGTGGATAACAACTGTTATGTGTTGGTGCTCAATACCAGTGGCGTAATGCTGGCAAGTGGCGGTCCCTCCAGTTACCTGATCGGGAAGAACGTCGGTGAGGTCTTGCCAAAAGAATTGAAGACGGCTTTCTCCGAGGCCCTGAGGACCGAGTCAGACCAGGGCGTGCGCAAGGCCCAATACCACTGGAAAAGCTGGAGTGGCGATCGCGACGAGAACAAGGTCGTCTACTACCGTCGCGTCGATGACAAAATCTTCGCCGTGGGCTACTTCATTTCACGGGAGTCTGCGGAAAATGCCCGGTTGATGCTCGACAAGGTTGCCGATGCCATCGCATCCAACCCTGCTTCGACGCTGGATGCCATCAATCAAGCGAACCCGGCGTTTCGTCAGGATGATCTGTACCCTTACGTGATTGATCTGAACAGTCGGCGCTTTGTGGCTCATGGCCTCAACAAGCGGATGCTGGGCGTGGATTTCAGTACCCTCAAGGACTACCATGGCCAGCCACTAGGGGCGCCGATTCTGCGTATTTCCCAACGCAAGGGCACCGGAGAGTATCAATACCTCTGGATGAATCCGTTGACCAACCGGATCGAGATCAAGCATGCGTTTTTCCGCCGGGTAGGTGCTTACCTGGTCGCTGTCGGTTATTACCAGGACCAGTAGCAACACGTAGAAGGGCGGCGCCGGATACCCGGCGCTGCGGCCTGCATCAGTCAGGCGGGGGTAGTGGTTTGAGCGAGGATGTCCTTGAGTGACATTGAATCATCGACAAGGCTTTGGATGTCGGGTTTGTGTTGTCCTTGAACGAGCTTCTTGATCAAGGCAAATTCCAATTGGCGATTGATGCAGTCTGCAGCAATCACCATGCCCTCGCGCAGGTAGAACACGACAAACGAACGCAAAGCCGGCGAGCCGCGCAGGCAGGTCTGGTCGTGACCCTGTGACAAGCCGACAGTTTGCAGTTTCAGGTCGTACTGATCGGACCAGAACCAAGGTACGGAACGATAGGGCGAGGGCTTGGCGCAGATCGCCAGTGCCGCCGTCCGCGCCTGTTCTATGGCGTTGGGAATAGACTCCAGGCGCAGCCGGCGACCGTAGAGCTCGCTTGGATGACTGCAGCAATCACCAATGGCGTGAATGAATGGGTCGCTGGTGTGAGTGTTTTCATCGACCACAATGCCATTGTCGATTTCAAGTCCTGCTTGCTCGGCCAGCTCGGTATTGGCAATGGCACCGATACCGACCAATACCAGGTCGGCCGGGAACACACTGCCATCGCTGAGTTGAACCGATTCAACCCGTTCACCCGTAATATCGAGATTCAAACGATCGAGCTTGGCAATGAGATGCAGTTTTGCCCCTTCAGCCTGATGAACGTGCTGATAGAAGCTGGAGACATCCGGAGCTGTTACACGTGCCAGAAGCCGGTTCATGCTTTCTATCAAACTGACCTTGAGCCCTCGCTTGAGGGCCACGGCGGCGACTTCCAGGCCAATGTAACCTCCACCAATGATGACCAGGCGTTTACCTTCGAGCATTTGTTCGCGCATCTGCTGCGCATGAGCGAGGGTGCGCAAATAATGCAGGTTCGCCAGAGGGCGCTCCGGGGCCAGGTCGGCAAGATGTCTTGGCCGGCTACCGGTGGCGAGAATCAAATGGCTGTAGCCCAGGCTGCTGCCATCGGACAATTGAATGGTCTTTTGCGCAGCGTTCAGGCCCACCACCTGAACGCCGAGACGCGTCTCGATGTTGGCCTTTTCATACGCATCGGCGGGACGAATGAGCAAAGCCTGATCATCGACCGTACCCGCCAGGAAGCCTTTGGACAGGGGAGGGCGCTGATAAGGCAGGCTGACTTCATTGCCAATCAGTACGACGCGTCCGGTGTAACCGTTCTGGCGCAGCGAAAAGGCAGCTTCGCAGCCGGCATGGCCGCTGCCGACAATCAGTGTGCAGCTGGATTGAGGTTGGCTCATTTACAGTCTCCCGGCGACTGGCTGTTTCAGGCGATTTCCAGCATGGTGAAGTCTTCTTTAGTGGCGCCGCATTCCGGGCAAATCCACTCGTCGGAGACATCTTCCCAGCGCGTGCCGGCGGGAATGCCCTCGGCCGGCGAGCCGAGTGCTTCGTCGTAGATGTAACTGCAAAAAAAACACTGCCACTTTTTCATGATCGTCGTGCACCTTCTGAACGCGTGGAAATGGAGAGTCGTCGTTTAAGTGTCACGCCACCCTGACGACGACTTTGGCGGACAGTTCGGGGACCTGGGCCATGGCAAAGGCTTCGGCGAACTGAGCGAAATCGAACGAGTGGCTGAGCATTGGGGTGATATCGAGTTGTGAATCGCTGAGCATCTCGATGACTTCCGGAAATTCATCGGGATAGGAGAGGGAGCCGATCAGTACGAGCTCCTTGATCATCACCTGGATCATGTTCAGTTGAACCGGCTTCTTGTGCGTCGCCAGTACCACGATCCGTGATTTTTCCCCGGCCATGTCCACCATTTGCTCCAGCAGCGGGCCATGCCCGGCACAGTCGATGTACAACGAGGCGTCGACCACAGGTAGCCCGGTGAGCTTGGCGGTTCGCATACCCAGATATTCTTGGAGTGTTGACTGCAAATCCGCACGACCGGGGTTGATGACATGGTCCGCTCCCAGTTGACGGGCGCGCTCCAGTCGCTCGTCGGTCAAGTCCACGGCAACCACTTTGGACACTCCGCGGTACTTCAATGCGGCTATCACACCCAGGCCGATCGGGCCCGCACCAAAGACAACGGCACGGTCTTGAGTGTTAACGCCAGCCTGGTTCAGGCCATGCATACCCACGGCAATCGGCTCGGTCAGTACGGCGCGCTGGAAGTCCAGCGAGTCGGTCAAGGGAAACAGCGTTTCGCCCAGTCGTGCATTGCGCACCAGCAAGTACTCGGCAAAGCCGCCGTGGTCAGGGTCCCCGGTACCAATGCGGCTCGAGCCCTTCATGGGGTCTACCACCACTCGCAGGCCTGGCTGGATATCTTGTACATCACGGCCGACGGCGTGAATGGTGCCGACCAACTCATGCCCCAACGGTAGTGGCTGACCACCCGGTCGACCAATGTATCCGTCGCGGGCAAAGCCAAGGTCGCTGCCGCAGATGCCAAACATAGCGACCTTTACAATCACATCGAGCGGGCCGGCCTCAGGCATCGGCACGTCGACGATTCGCAGATCTTGAATGCCATACAAGCGTACTTGTTTCATCGGGTGGCCTCGTTGAGTGGGTTCAGCCGGCCAGATTGGCGCGACCCTTTACCAGGCGCAGCGGCGTATAGACCATCACTACAGTGCCGTCCTGTTTGACCACTTGATTGCGGGTGCGCACCAGCCCCATGCCAGGCTTGCCTTTGCTTGCCCTGGACTCAATGACTTCGACTTCAACGTGCAGAGTGTCGCCGGCAAAAGTCGGCCCTTTGATATCCAGCTCCGTGTGCAGAAAAGCCACGCCAACGCCTTGCAGGGCGGTCTGGAAGAGAAGCCCCTCCGCGAAGCAGAACACTTGCCCACCCGGTACCAGGCGGCCATTGAAGCCGGCCTCTTTGAGGAACTCGACGTTGGTGAACAACACTTCGAGCATCCCGGTCGCGGAAATAAAGTTGACAATGTCGGCCTCGGTCACGGTACGCCCGAGTGTTTTGAAAGTGCGCCCTACCGGGAGGTCTTCCCAGGGAAAGCCAATGCCAATGGTTTCGAGTTCGCTCATCTTGTTATCTCGTGTCTGATTGCAAAGTCGGGAACTAGGGATCAGATCGGATCCCAGGTCGTCAGCTCTGGTGATGGCGTGTTCGCATAAAAGGAGGTCTGCATGGCCGGTATCGCGTGTTCAGCGATGGTTTCTGCGGTCCAGCCCTCGCTGCGATGCACCGAGCGGATGACCCGCGATTGCGAGAACAGATAAATTTCGTTAGCGCGCACACCGAAGATCTGCCCGGAAACACCGGCCCCCGCGTCGCTCGCCAGGTACACGGCCAACGGGGCGATCTTGCGCGGCTCCATGAGT
Organism: Pseudomonas sp. NPDC087336; assembly: GCF_044744285.1. Lineage (NCBI taxonomy): Bacteria > Pseudomonadati > Pseudomonadota > Gammaproteobacteria > Pseudomonadales > Pseudomonadaceae > Pseudomonas > Pseudomonas sp. NPDC087336. Next base: position 16,730 of record NZ_JBIUYA010000006.1, read on the forward strand.
TTGAGTTTTTCCATGCGCGCAGCCGCTTCGGGGGTATCGGTCGGCACTGAAGCGGTCATGGCGGTCCAGGCCCAGGGGGCGATGCAGTTCGAGCGCACGTTGTAGCGCTTCATGTCCAGTGCGATGCTTTTGGAGAGCCCGACCACGGCCATTTTCGCTGCGGCGTAGTTGGCTTGTCCGGGGTTGCCGATCAGGCCACTGGTGGAGGTCATATGGATGTAGCTGCCGCTGGCCTGCTCCTTGAAATAGGGGGCGGCGGCACGGGCGACGTAGAACGAGCCATTGAGGTGCACGTCGACCACCGCTTGCCATTCCTCAAGGCTCATCTTGAAGAAGAAGCGGTCACGCACAATGCCGGCGTTGTTGATGACCGTATCGATTCGGCCGAACTGATCCAGCGCACATTCGACGATGCGGTGTGCGGAGTCCCACTCGGCTACGCTCTCAATGCTGGCCACGGCTTCACCACCCGCCTGGCGTATTTCATGGACGACGGCCTCGGCAGCGCTGCCGCCATCCGGGGTGCGACCCAGATCATTGACGACCACCCGCGCGCCCTCGGCGGCAAAAGCGAGGGCATATTCGCGGCCAATACCGCTACCGGCCCCGGTGATAACGACGACTTTGTCTTGAACCATGGATGACATGCCCGTCTCCTGCGTATTGAGTGCTGTTTCCGATAAGGTTTGCGTGTCTGTGTGGCATAGATATGTTATCACCAATAACTGGCATTATGTCAGTTATTGATTTCGCGCGGCAAGCGGTTGCTTCGCCCTTTATGCAGTGAATCGTTAGGGAAACAACTGTTGCGTGTGCGAGGTAGTTTCTATAGGTTTCACTAATAGCTGTTCGATTGTTGTTTTTTGAGTGCCAATTGGCGCTGACGAACCGGTTGATGCAGTATTTTTTGTTTCCGGGTTAGCGATACCCGCATTTTTTCGATTTGATGGAGCGAGACTCAACCCATGGCAAACGACGTCACGATGAACAAGCAAGGCCAGACGCTCGGACGCAAAGGCTTGGAAACCCGGCAGCGGCTGATGTCCGCCACCCGCCGATTGCTCTATACGCACCCGCTGCCGGATATCACCGCAGTGGCGATTGCCAAGGCGGCGAGTACGTCATCGGCAAGCTTTTATATGTATTTCGATGATGTGCAGGATGTGCTGTATGCGCTGAGTCTTGATGCAGGCGAGGAGATGGCTGAAGTCGCGCGCTTGCTTGAAAAGCCTTGGGACCCTGCGCGTTACGAGGAGGAAGCGCTGCGTATTATCGAATCATTGAACATGGTCTGGAGCCGTCACCGCGAAGTACTGCGTTATCGGAACCTGGAAGCCGACCGTGGCGACCCTCGTTTCGAAGAGCTGCGTATGAACACCTATATCCCGTTCATCGAACGCTTTGCCAAGCTGATCCTGGCGGTCAACCCACCTTTGGGCGGGCGCAAAAAAGGCGACGCGTATGCCGAGGCCACGGTATTGCATGCGGCAATGGAGCGCCTGGCAGCGCTGGATCCGGTGGTCATGGAACGAGGGCTTGGTGCCAAGCGTGTCAATGCGGCCATTGCTCGAATCGTCGTGCAGACCCTGATCGGCCAGCCTTCCGACAGCGCCAGCATGAAAGCGACAGCGCTGGCCAAGCCCAAGCGTGGTGCTTCCAAAGCCACAGCTGAAGACGCTGTAGCTCCGGAGGAGACTGAAGCCCAGCCTTGATTTCAGGTTGGGTGGAACTCGATGAAGCCGTGGCTCAGCACCGGCGCATCGCGTTCGCAGGCGTGCATCTTGAACAGCGCAAAACCCGGGCGCACATGCCACAAGTCGATGCGCATGGTTTCACTTGTCAGCATCGGCCCGGCATAGCGCACGCCAATGGCGCGCAGGCGATCGGGTTCATTGTCGCAGGCCATTAGCAAAGCACCTCGCCCGGCCAAACCAAAACAGCCCAATCCGCGCAGCATGTATTGCTGCGTGTCCGCTTGCGCCTGCGCGGCGACCGCAATGTCGGCCGATAACCGGAACAAGGTGTCGGCGCCCTCGGGGGTACGGATTTCCAGCGTGCAATCAGGACGGCGATCAGGAATCGCTTCCGGGCGCTGTGAGGGTTGCGGCTGGCCGCCAAAACCGCCGTTACCACGCAATACCGTGGTCACTTCGATGCTCACCAGCGGATGACCCTGCTCATCGCTGAGCAGTTGCTCCTGCACCATCAAGGCACCTTTGTCCCCTCGATCGAACACGTCTTTGATCTTCTGGGTCAGCACCACACTTCCTTCTACCGGCAGAGGGCGATGCACACGCAGGCTCTCCTGGGCATGCACCATCTGCTGCCAGACGATCCCGCTGCGCGGATCTTGCTGCCAGAACTCACCATCAGCCAAGGCTACTGCGCTCATTGGCAGGCCGGTCAATGCCGGGTTGTCATCGATAAAGCGGCTATCGATTTCCCGCCAGCTGGGGTCGACGCCTGCACCGAAACCTTTGGCGAAGCGAATGCTGTCCGCTCTGCTGTAGGTGCGAGTGGAGGCCGCAAACTGCCAGTTCATTAGCGTTTGATAATCAAGGGACACTACGGTTACTCCAGACGATGACGCGGTTGGGCAGGCCCGCAGGCCTGCCCGTCGGGGCTCAGGATTGGGCTTTCTTGGCGGCTTCCAGCGAGGCGCGCATGCCGGCGGCGGCTACGGCGTAGTGCTCGTTGGTCGAGGTGCTGAGGATATGGGTGTCGAAGTGCGCCATGATCGAATTTCGGAAACCCATGATGTCAGCCGAACGATTGATCGAACGCTTGAGCATGCGCAAGCCAATGGGCGGTGCCTTGGCGATGTGCTCGGCCATGTTCATGGTGTATTGCTCAAGTTCCGCGCGTGGCACCACATGGTTGACCATGCCCCATTCCTTGGCTTCGGTTGCGCTGATTCTCTGCCCGGTGAACAGAAACTCCTTGGCTTTGCGAATGCCCATCACCCAAGGATGGACCAGTGTTTCCACCGAGGCCGCAGCCAGGCTATGGGCGACCGGGTCGCTGAAGAAGGCGTCGTCGGCAGCGATCATGATGTCGCACATGTTGGCGACCATGAAACCACCGGCGATGCAGGCACCTTGCACCTGAGCGATCGTTGGTTTTGGAAAGTCCCAGATGCGCAGGGCGTTGCCCAGGTAGTGTTCGCTTTCCCACAGCCAGTGCTGCTCGGGCGAGAATTCGCCGCGTTTTTCCATGCCATCCATCAAGTCGTGCCCGGCCGAAAAGTGCTTGCCTATGGCGCCAATGATAAGCACGCGGACATTGTCGTCCTTTTTCGCCAAATCCAGTGCGTGGTCGAGTTCGGCGAGCAAGTTTTCCGATTCGGCGTTGGCGTTGCCGGGCCGGTTATGACTGATGCGGGCCACGTGGCCGATGATTTCGTAGCTGATGTCTTGGTATTCCATGATGGTTTTCCTGTTGTCAGTCATGCGTCGAACTCAACGTAACCGTTGTTGAGGATGGTGATGTCGCGTTGTGTAGCAATCACTCTGAAAGAGGCCTGGCCAGGGCCTTCGCGCCAGGCTTCGATACGCAACGTTTCACCGGGATACATAGGTGCGGCGAAGCGCAGGTTCAGCACCCGCAGTCGAGCGGGGTCGTTGCCGCAAAGCAGCTTGATCAGTGCCCTGCCAGCCATTCCATAGCTGCTCATGCCGTGCAGGATCGGCTTGTCGAAACCGGCGAGGGCGGAAAAGGCCGGGTCGATGTGCAAGGGATTCAAATCTCCTGACAGGCGATAAATCACGGCCTGCTCAGGACGGCTTTCCAGCTCGATGCTCAAATCGCAAGGCCGGTCCGTAGGGATTGGATGTGGTTTGGGCTGGCCTTCGGCCGAGCCACCGAAGCCGCCGTTGCCACGCATGAAGGTCGACCACTTCGAAGTCGCCAGCAGTGTTTCGGTGCGCGCGCAGTAGATGCGCCGCGACATGTACATCACCGCACCCTTGTCAGCACCCTTGTCGAAAATTTCGTCGACCTGGTCGCGGCCGATCACTTCACCGTGAGCGGGAAGGGGCTGATGCAGGGTCAGGAACTGTTCGCCATGCAGGACCTTGCTCAGGTCAATTCCGGTTTCCGGATCGGCCAGCCAGGATGCGCCTCCGGCCAGGATGCTGGCCATGGTCGGCAACGCCTTCAAGCCAGGCTCGTAGACGTACTGCAGGTCTTCGGCGGCGAGAGGGTTGCAGGTAGCGGCACCGACACCCAATGCATAAAGGATGGTGTCGCGTTCGCTGTAGGTTTGTCTGGCCTCTGGAATGGGCCAGTTTTTTATACGTTGGTAATCGAGAGACACGTTTTATTCCTCGGCCAGGGTGGTTGCTGAGCTATAGCATTGCCTCTAAGATTAAAACTGTCAAATAGTCAGTTATGCGGTGTAGTATTCATGTGAGGCCGCTAAAAACAGGCCATTCGGCATAAATTAGTGACTGAGGTTCAGTTGGATGTCCGAGGCCTCGCTCATAACAAGAACGTTTTGGAGACAGACAATGGCTTTATTGAGTGGGAAAGTCGCAATCATCACCGGTGCCGGGCGCGGGTTGGGTGCTGCCTATGCAACGTTGCTGGCCGCCGAGGGCGCGGCCATTGTGGTCAATGACCTGGGACGCGACGAAAACGGTGCCTATATTGCCGAGGCGGTGGCTCAGGGGATTCGCGACAGCGGTGGCCAGGCAGTCGCCCACACCCAGGACATCTCCACCGTCGAAGGTGGCCAGACCTTGTGCGCAACCGCGCTGGAGCATTTTGGACGCGCCGATATCCTGATCAACAACGCCGGGATCCTTCGCGACAAATCGTTCCTCAAGTTGAGCGAAGCGGATTGGGATGCAGTCATCGCGGTCAACCTCAAGAGCATGTACGCCGTCACTCAACCGGTATTTGGCTGGATGAAGGAGAACGGTGGCGGGGTCATCGTCAACACCTCTTCCACGTCCGGGCTGGTTGGCAATTTTGGCCAGGCCAACTACGCAGCGTCCAAATGTGGTGCCTGGGGTTTCTCCAATGTGCTGGCGATCGAGGCTGCCAAATTCGGCGTGCGGGTCTGGACGCTCGCACCGGCCGCGGTTTCCGCGCTGACCGCGCCATTGATGGACGAAATCAGCAAGGCTCAGTTGGCGCCCGAGCATGTGGCCCAGGTGGTGCTTTACATGGTCAGTGAGCTATCCGGCCAGCGCACCGGGCATTGCCTGTTTGCTTCTGGCCAGAGCGTGCGAGAACTGAAGCTGGTGTCGGCTGAAGGCATTCGTGGTGGTGGCGTCGATCCGCAGTTCAGTGCCCAGCGTCTGGCCGCTGAAGAGGGCAAGGTTTTCCGTACGGAAACTGCTCTGACAATCATGGATTTCGCTCGTTAAGTAAGCACCGATCAACTCATCTCGGACGCGCATCGTCCTGTGGAGAGCAGCATGAGCAATAAAGTTCTGGTCGCCGGTGTTGGCATGGTCAAGTTCACCAAGCCCGGCAAGAGTGAAATGTATGACATCATGGGCGCGCAGGCGATTGCCAGTGCCCTCAAGGATGCCGGTATTGAATATGGTCAGGTACAGCAGGCGTATGCCGGTTTCGTTTCCGGTGACACCTGTTCCGGTCAGACGGCGCTTTACCACGCAGGCTTGACACAGATTCCGGTGATCAACGTCAACAACGCCTGTGCGAGTGGGTCTTCGGCCTTGTTTCTGGCGCGTCAGGCGGTCATGAGTGGCGTTGTCGATGTAGCCTTGGCCGTTGGCTTCGAACAAATGAATCCCGGTGCCCTGGCGGGCAGTGATGCCGCTGCCCGCACGCCGATCACCGTGCGTATCGATGAGGCCACTCGACGCATCCGTGGCTGGGACGAGCTGGCGCCCACTGGGCCTCAGTACTTCGGTGGGGCGGGTGCCGAGTACATGGAAAAATACAACGTGAGTGCCGAGCTGTTCGGTCGCGTCTCGGTCAAGGCTCGCAGCCATGCCGGGCGCAACCCTTACGCACTGTTCACTGACCCGTTGACCTTGGAACAGGTCATGGGTTCGCCGGCCATTTTTGGTCCATTGACGCGCCTGATGTGCTGTCCGCCGACCTGCGGCGCCGCCGCGACAGTGGTGGTGTCCGAAGCCTATGCACGCAAACATGGCCTGGCCAATTGCGTAGAAATCGCAGGCATGAGCCTGACCACCGACGGACCGCAAAGCTACGAGTCCGGCAGCATGATTCAAGTGGTCGGTGCCGGCATGACCTCGCGGGCTGCTCAGCAAGCCTATGCGCAAGCGGGTGTCGGGCCGCAGGATCTGGATCTGGTCGAGCTGCATGACTGCTTCTCATCAAATGAGATCATCAGTTACGAGGCGCTGGGCTTGTGCGCCGAAGGTGGCAGCGAACGCTTCGTTCTCGATGGCGACAACACCTATGGCGGCAAGGTGGTCACCAATCCATCCGGTGGATTGTTGTCCAAGGGGCATCCATTGGGGGCGACGGGCCTGGCGCAGATCGCTGAAGTGTCCTGGCATTTGCGCGGGTTGGCGGGTGATCGCCAAGTACCTGACGCACGACTGGGGCTGCAGCATAACGTCGGGTTGGGCGGCGCCTGCGTCGTCACCATTCTGAAAAAGATCTGATCTGCAGCGCTCCAGGCCCAAGGGCTCGTTTGTTTTGCTAAACGAGCCCGCTTTCTTCCAGTCGATTGATTTGTCTGCGCAGGTGTTAGCCGGCGCGGTTTCGTGAGGGCGATATGAGCGAGCAGTTGTCGCAGCACTATCAGGCCATCCTTCAGGGGCTTGGTGAAAATGTCGAACGTGAAGGGTTGCTGGACACCCCCAAACGTGCGGCCAAGGCCATGCAGTATTTGTGTAATGGTTACCAGAAAACCGTCGAAGAACTCGTCAACGGTGCGCTGTTCGAGTCGGACAACGATGAAATGGTGATCGTCAAGGATATCGAGCTGTACTCGTTGTGCGAGCACCATTTACTGCCGTTCATTGGCAAGGCGCATGTGGCCTACATTCCGTCAGGCAAGGTACTGGGCTTGTCGAAGATTGCCCGCATCGTCGATATGTTTGCCCGCCGCCTGCAGATTCAGGAAAACCTGACTCGACAAATCGCCGAAGCAGTCCAGCAAGTCACCAATGCCGTCGGTGTCGCCGTGGTGATTGAAGCGAAGCACCTGTGCATGATGATGCGCGGTGTGGAGAAGCAGAATTCGATGATGACGACCTCGGTCATGCTCGGACAATTACGCGAATGCGCCAACACTCGCCAAGAGTTTTTGCAGTTGATCAGAAGCCAGAAGTGATTCGAAGAAACTGAGAGCGTGTCGGCCCTGCAAGCAAGGCCGACAGCATCTTGATGCTAGGCAGACTGTTCCATCGGTTGGGTCAGCCTGCTCCACAAGGCCGCGCCGTCGCGGGCCAAAATCTGTTGCCCCAGACATTCTGCCCAGTAGTGTTCGCTGCCGGCATCCGCACGCCATTGCCACAGGCGTCGGGTGTAGTAGTGCAGGCTGTGCTCGTCGGTCACGCCAATGGCACCAAACACCTGGTGGGCCATGGCGGCAGCGCGTCCCGCGGCCTTTCCAACCAGTGCCTTGGCAACGGCCGCCGCATGGAACGGATTGCCTGCATCGATCATGCGTGCCGCGTACGAACCGGCCACCTGAGCGGCGGCGGCCTGGGAGGCGAGCTCGGCAATCATGTGTTGAATGGCCTGGAACTTACCGATCGGTTTGCCGAACTGCACACGGGTGTTGGCATAGTCGACACAGAACTCCAGCACCTTGGCCAAGGCACCGGCCATCTGAATGCTTCTGAGCACAGCGATCAGCGGCTGCAGCGTGCTCGTTCCAAGCGCTGCCGGTGCGGTTGCAAACTGGTCGGGACGCGCGCCGCACAGGCTCCATTGTGCGCAGGGAAGGCGGTCGAGAGTTTCGACTATTTGCTGCTCACCTTCACGGGCGCGAACCAGGCAGAGGTACAAACCGCCATCGCGCTCGGCGAGCAATACGACATGCTCGACCTCCGGCAACCAGCTCAATTGCGGGTCACGACCCTGCAAGCGATCTTGCCCATCCAGTTGATACACGCTGGTCGATACCGCCATGGGGCCTTCTGGTACTTGCAGTCCGGCACAGGAAAGCGCCCAGGCTGCGATGGCCGTTTCCCCGACGGGCAACGGAACCGCATGGGTGCCACACAGGCGCAACATCGGTTCACTCTCGGTCCAGCTCAGGCCGGCGCCGCCATGCTGTTCCTGACACATGGCAAGGGGGATGCCCAACTGCTCGATCTCTGCCCAGAGGGCTGTCGCCGGGCGGCCGTCTTCAGCATCGACCCAGGTCTGGCGATCGATACGGTCAGTGAAGAGTCGGTTCACTTGTTCTGCGAGCATTTCGCTGATGTTCATGTCTTCGCTCATCGCAGTCCAAGCCCCTTGGCAATGATGCCGCGCAAAATTTCGCGTGTTCCGCCACGCAGGGAGAAGCTCGGCACGTTCTGTACGAGGAAACCCTGCAATTCACTCAACTTGTTTCCACTGACAAGGGTGGATGGCGTGTCGAGCAATTCGCGCACGAGCTCCGGGATTCGTTGTTCATGGGTATTGCCCAGGTCCTTGACCAGGGCGGCTTCCTTGGCAGGGGAGTGGCCATCCTGAAGTTGGCCTAGGATGGACAGCGACATCTCGCGCAACACCGTCAATTCCGCGTAGGCCTCTCCCAGTTTGCGTGCCGCCAGACGGTCGGCCTTGTGGTCGCCATGGAGGGCTTCGATGGTCAAGGGCAGCAGAGGAAAGCTGCTCATATAGCGATCCGGTTGGCTGCGCTCGAAAGCCAGCTCCGCCGTGGCCTGGCTCCAGCCATCGCCTTCCTGCCCCACCAGCATATCGTCGGGGACGAAGACATCATCGAAGACGACTTCATTGAAATGCGCTTCGCCGGTCAGATCGTGGATAGGGCGTACTTCGATGCCGGATGAGCGCATGTCGATCAGGAACTGCGAAAGGCCTTTGTGACGCTCCGAGTCAGCGCTGGCGCCGGTGCGGAACAGACCGATCATGAAGTCACACAGGTGTGCGTTGGTGGTCCAGACCTTGCGGCCATTGAGACGCCAGCCACCGTCGACACGGGTAGCACGCGAACGCAATGAAGCCAGGTCGGAGCCCGAGTCGGGTTCGCTCAGGCCAATGCAAAACGAGGCCTGGCCTTTGACGATGAGTGGAATGAAGCGGCGACGCTGTTCTTCACTGCCCAGGCGCAAGAGCAGGGGGCCGCTCTGTCGGTCGCCGAACCAGTGCGCACCCAGCGGTGCGCCGGCGGCGAGCATTTCCTCGACCACCACGTATCGCTCAAGGCCAGAGCGCTCGTGGCCGCCATAGGCTTTGGGCCAGGTCATGCCGATCCAGCCGCGGCGACCGACTTCAAGACTGAATTCGCGGTCGAAACCCGTCCAGGAGTGACCGATCTTCCAGCCTGACCATTGGCTGGCGCTGTCCTGCAGAAACGACCGGACTTCCTGGCGTAATGGCTCCAGGGTGGCAGGCAACTGCAAGGGTTTGAAACTGAAGGTTGAAGTCACGGCAGATCCCTCAGATGACGTTGCGTTGACGCAGTTCTGCGATGTGCGCCGGGTTCATCCCCAGCCAGTCACCGAGAATTTCACTGGTGTGTTCGCCAATGGTCGGTGGCGCCGACTTGTATTGAACCGGCGTCGAGGAAAACCGCATCGGGCTTGCCGCGGTACGAATCGTGCCATTGACCGGGTGTTCCAGCGGCACAATCATTTCGCGTTCGATGGCATGAGGGTCGCGCTCCAGATCGGCCATGCTGTTGATCGGGCCGCAGGACACGGTGGCGGCATTGAGGTGGGCGATCCACTCATCCTTGCCACGGCCACGCAACGCCTCGGTGAGCAGCGCCGACAGTTCCTGGCGATTGGCGACACGCGCACCGTTGCGGGCAAAGCGGGGGTCTTCGATCCACTCGGCGCGGTCTACGGCGGCGGCTAGCCGGGCGAATTCGCGGTCATTGAAGGTCGCGACCAGGATAAAGCCGTCATCCACCGCGTAAACACCATAAGGCGATGCGCTTGGGTGATCGTTACCCGTGCGGCCCAGCTCCTTGCCACCGTTGAACCAGGCAGAAAAGGTGTTGAGCAGTGCGGCGACCTGGGAGTCGAACAGCGACACATCGATGTGCTGGCCCTCACCGCTCTCATGGCGGTGATTGACTGCGGCGAGTACGCCGATGGCGGCGTAGAGGCCGGCGCAGATATCCGCCACGGGAACACCGACTCGCATGGGGCCGTCGCCAGCATGTTCGTCGCGGTGACCGGTCACCGACATCACCCCGGCCATGGCCTGGATCAGGTAGTCATAACCAGACCGGTTGGCGTAGGGGCCGGTCTGGCCAAAGCCGGTGATAGAGCAGTAGATCAGGCGCGGGTTGATCTCGCGTAGCTCTTCATAGCTCAGGCCGTATTTGGCCAGGGTGCCGGTACGGTAGTTCTCCAGCAGGATGTCCGATTTGGCCGCAAGCTGGCGCAATAGCTCGGCGCCTTCACGCTCAGCGAAATTGACGCTGATCGAGCGCTTGTTGCGGTTGACCGACTGGCTGTAGGTGGACTCCTGGTGGGGTTCGTTCTCGGTGCCTTTGATCCATGGCGGGCCGATGCGACGGATATCGTCGCCTTCGCCCTGGCGTTCGACCTTGAGGACGTCGGCGCCGAGGTCGGCGAGTATCTGTCCGGCATACGGGCCGGCAATGACCCGGGTCATGTCGAGAACGCGCAGGCCTGCAAGTGCTTCTTTGGCAATATTGTGCATAGTCATACCGCTATGGTGTACCCGCCATTGACCGAAAGGACCTGGCCGGTGATATAGGAAGCCGCTTCGGACAGCAGGAAGCAGACAGGAACTGAAACTTCTTCAGGAGAGGCGAAGCGGCCCAGTGCAATCTGCGCCAGGTACGTTTCGAGAAACTTGGGATCGGTACGCACCTTCTCGGTCATGGCGGTTTCCACCATGCCGAAACACACGGCGTTTGCGCGGATGCCGTGTTTTGCCCATTCCCGCGCAGCCGTCATGGCCATACCGAACATGCCGGACTTGGCCGCCGAATAGTTGATCTGGCCGAGGCTGCCACGGCGACCGGCATCGGACGAGATAAACACGATCGAGCCCGGCGTGCTGTCGCCTGCCCGAGCGCGTTGCAATAGATGCTGGCCGACCGCCTGGGTGAAGAAAAACGAGCCTGTCAGGTGTACATCGATGACCTGTTGCCATTGTTCCAGCGTCATCTTTTCGATCATGGCCGGCCGGCCAATGCCGGCGTTGTTGACCAGACCGTGGACGGCCCCGAAGTGACTGACGGCTTGTTCCACGGCTGACTGTACAAAGGCCTGATCACTGACACTGCCAGCCAGTGGCAGATAGTGCTCGCCCAGCTCATGGGCGGCGCTGTGCAGGGCATCGGCATTGAGGTCGACAGCCGCGACGTTGGCACCCAATTCGATGGCCAGGCGGGCAATGCCCAGGCCGATTCCCTGACCGGCACCGGTCACGACAATTGTGCGACCGGCAAGTGACATCGGATTTTTCATGATCTATCGCCTAGTGGTGGTGTGGGTCGAAAACGACAAAAAACTGGTCAACTTCCTCGACGATGCGCGCCTTGACACGCAGGCCGATCGTGACCTGTTCGGCGGGCATGCCTTCAATGCGCGTCATCATTCGTGGACCTTCATCAAGGTCGACCAGGGACACGTTGTAGGGCTGTGCGGGAGGCTTGGGGCGGATGACCGTCGCCGAGTAGACCGTGCCAAGCCCACTGGCTTGCACCCATTCCAGGTCGGTATTGCCGGTTCGCGGCTCTAGCACCCGAGGATAAAAAAAGCAGCGTTGGCTCGAGCGGCTGCGCTGGAGCATGAATTGGCCTTGCTTCAGAAATTCCTGAAAGTCGGCGTCGGGGCGAATAGTCGTCATCGAAAGCCTGCTCCATGATCACTAAACTGCCACAGTGTCAGTAATTGACGGTGTATGGCACTGGATTGTCGATTCTTGTTGTCCTATCTGATATAAAACTGTCAAACAGTTAGTTTTAAATATGCGGTCATTCCTTTCGTCCGTCAAGCGCGGGGACTGCATCAGAGAAGGCGAGGCTTCGATGACAGACAGTTCGAATTCGTTATGGGCGCCGCTGCGATTTGCCTCCTTCCGCGCCTTGTGGCTGGGCGCGTTGGCAATGAACCTGGCGATCTGGATGCAGAACGTAGGCGCTGCCTGGCTGATGGTGTCGCTGACCAGCTCACCGATGCTGGTGGCGCTGGTGCAGACGGCAATCAGCCTGCCGGCGTTTTTCTTCGGGCTGCCAGGCGGTGTGTTCGCCGATATTTTCAATCGACGCCGTTACCTTTTGGTCACCCAGATAGGGATGTTTTGCACCGCCGCTACCCTGATCACCTGCAGCGCACTGGGCCTGGTCACGCCCTGGCTGCTGCTGGGGCTGACGTTTTGCTTCGGTATCGGTTTTGCCCTGCAAGGGCCGGCTTGGTACACCACACAAGCCGAGTCCGTGCCACGACCCTTCATGGCCTCGGCGTTGGCGCTTTCGTCGTTGTCATACAGTTCAGCGCGTGCGGTTGGCCCAGCGTTGGCCGGCAGCGTGGTCGCCATGTCGAATGTGGTCAGCGTGTTTGCCATTTGCGGGCTGCTGTTGCTGGGGTCGTTGCTGGTGGTGATCCGCATGAAGGTGCCGGCCCGTGATACCAGCCTGCCACCCGAAACGCTGTGGGCCGGATTGCGCGGCACGTTGCGCTACGTGCGCCATTCGGCAGTCATGCGCGAGCAATGCTTGCGCACCTTTGCCTTTGTCGGTGCAGCCAGTGGCCTGTGGGCGTTGTTGCCAGTGGTCGCCAGCGAGTCGGGTGGCGCCGGGAACTATGGCGTGCTGTTGGGCAGTCTCGGCGTGGGCACCATGGTGGGAGCGTTTCTGATGCCCATGGTCCGCGCCCGGATGTCGCTTAACCTGATGCTGGCGCTGGCGGCATTGCTGTATGCGCTCAATTGTCTGTTGGTGGCGCTGGCCTCCAGCACGGCAGTGCAGTGTGTGGCGCTGTTTTTCGCCGGCATCGGCTGGCTCGCTGTCGGTACCAGCAACCTGGTCGCCATCCAGTCTTCAGTTGCACCGTGGATTCGCGCTCGCGCAGTGGCGATCTACATGCTGGTGTTTCAGGGCTCCCTGGCCATCGGCGGCGCGCTGTGGGGGGCTGCGGCCAGTCACTTCGACAGTCACACAGCGTTGATGCTCGCAGCCGGGGCGGTGGCACTGTCGATGCTGGTGATGTGGCGCTACCCGGCATGGCTCGGTAATGACGACGAAGTCACCCCGTCGAGCGCAGAGCTGCCGGCTTTCACTTTTGCCGGTCTCGAGCCAGGCGAGGGACCGGTCGCGGTGCAGATCGCCTATCAGGTCAGTGCGCAGAGTCGCGAAGAATTCCTCCGCCAGATCCACCGTATCGGTGCCCAGCGTCGCCGGGATGGCGCCAGCTTTTGGCGGATCTACCGGGAACTGGACCATCCCGATCACTACCTCGAGCGGTTCATTGTCGATTCATGGTCGGACTATCTGCGTCAACAAACCCGAACCACCCTTGCCGACCAGCAGGCTGAAGCGAAGGTCAGAGCCTTTCACTGTGGCGATGGCCCACCGAAGGTTTCGCATTTCATCGGTGAGCACCTGGTGCGTTGAACTCATAAAAACAATAAGGGAAGGAGTGCAGCATGAAGGCTTTGTTCTATCCGGGAATTTGGCTGATGAACCGTCTGGGGTTCGCCATGAAATTCAGCCTGATCAGTGTTTTATTCTTCGTGCCTTTGTTGGGGGCCAATACGTACCTGGTCGGCATTGCCTATCACCAGTGGCGGGTCAGTGCCGCTGTACTGGGCAGCCTGGCGGCGGTGCGGGAGACCGTGCAGTTGCAGCAACAGCTTGACCTGCTCAAGGATCTGGCCCTGATCCGGCAGCGGGTGAGCCAGGTGGAAAAGAAAAGCGATATCACCCAGCGGATCGAACGGGCTGAAGAGGCTGCCGTCTCCACGATCAGCCGGCTGGACATTTCTGGCCTTGATTCGCAGTCGATTGAGCGCCAACTCACAGCGTTGGTCCAGGGGCTGCAAACCTTGCGCAAAACCGAAGGCGCAGCCCCCCGGTCGGAGTTGAGCGGTCAGTTGGCGACGCAAGGTGCGCTTCTGCTGGAAAGTATTGTCGAGCAGGCGGGGCTGAGCCAGAACGATGAGCCGCGCGTGCGTCAGCTCAGTACCCTGATCGCGGTTCAAGTGCCACGGCTATCGGCGCTGCTGAACAATGCCCGAACGCTGGGCTCGATTACATTGGGCCAAGGCTACCCGAGTGCCGCCGATAGCGTTGCCCTGGAGCAATTGATGGTGGGGATGGATCGAGTCGGCGCTGACAGTGCGCAGAAATTCCAGGTTTTTGACGCGCACATTGCACGTTCGCTTGCACCCGCGCTGCAGGTCGGGTTGCAAAGCATCGAAAGAGGCAAGCAACTACTCGATGAGCAAATCCTCAATGCGGCGGAGCCAATGCAGCAGTGGCCTGCCTATTTCCATCAGATGACCGGCTTGAGTGACAAGGTTCAAGGGCTGAACGAAGCAGCGCTGGCTTCGCTCACCCAGTCATTGCAACAGCGACTTGGGCAGGCCCGCGGCGAGATGATCCTGTTGTCCGTCGCGTCACTCGCCATTTTGTTGTTGATCACCTACTTGTACGGTGCTTTTTATTTGGCGACTCGTGGAATCCTGGATGACTTGAGTCGAGTGATGGGCAAGGTTGCCAAAGGCGACATGACCGTGAGTTTCGAGGTGCTGGGCAAGGATGAATTGGCGGCGCTCGGTACAGTGTTCAACGGCACGGTCGGACAGATCCAGCACCTGATCAGGCAAGTCGATGGCGTGGTCTTGCAGGTCGGCCAACAGAGCGATCTGGTGCAATCGGTTGCCCGTTCCAGCGCCCGTGAGGTAACCGGGCAACGTGAGCAACTGGAGGTCGTTGCCACAGCCATGAACCAGCTTGCGGTGACTGCACGTCAAGTTGCACGCAATGCGGAGAGTGCGGTCAGTAGCGCCCGAGAGGTAAACCGGGAAACCGAGCAGGGTCGTCTCAGGGTGCGAGAGCAGGTCGGTGCAATTCAGCGATTGGCGGGGGAAATTGACGGGTCGATGCACTTGATTCATCAGTTGGCGGCCGACAGCGAGGCGATAGGCCAGGTCCTGGAGGTGATCCGCAATATCGCTGAACAAACCAATCTGCTCGCACTCAACGCGGCCATTGAAGCCGCCCGCGCCGGCGAGCAGGGCCGGGGATTTGCTGTGGTCGCCGACGAAGTGCGCACGCTTGCGCGGCGCACCCAGCAATCGACACTGGAGATCGAACAGATGATCGGCAACTTGCACAGCCGGGTAGCCGAGACAGTCAAAGCCATGAGCAACAGCCACAAGACCGCCGGAACCACAGTCACCCAAGCCGATGAAGTGCAACAGACACTCGAGAATATCGTCCGGGCTACAGGGCTGATTGTTGAGCAGAGCCAGCTGATAGCCGTGGCGGCGGAGCAACAGACCCAGGTGTCGATGGAGATCGACAAGAGCCTTGTCGACATCAGTCAGGTGGGCGAGCAGACCTCCAAAGGCGTCATCCGGGCGGAGCAGGCAAGTCAGGATTTACATGGGTTGGTGAATGCTTTGCGTAAGGAGATTGGTGCGTTTCGGATATGAGAGGCCACCGTGAGTAGTGGGGCTATCGGATAAGGCTCAAGTTCAGGACTAATTGTCTGTGTCCGCTCCAGCTGCGTGTGCTGAAGGGGCCCCATCGGCGCGTTACTGCTACGTGTTGTCATGAGCATCCATGGCAATACAGGGCGTGCACAGACCTCTGGACTTTCAGCTGACATCTCTCTGTGTAGCCGTGATTGCGGCAATCGCCTTGCTGGAGAATTTGCGATTACCGCCAAATGCGGGGGAGTCGATGCTCCAGCGGTCATAGGTAACCCACCGATGCTCCAGTCCCTGGCAGCGCGGTTCAATAACCGAAGACGATATTCAATGCCTCCCAGTGAGATGGAGGTCTACTCATACATGGGCTGGTCCGCCACACACTCCAATGGTAGGCGAGAATTTGTCACGACAACCAACCCCATGAGCAACGCCGCAGCCATCATGCCCGCCGTCATGAAAATGTACGCGGCCCCTGGATTACCGGTCAGACCGATCAGGTAGCCAACGATCCACGATCCGAGAAACGCCCCCAGTGCGCCGCAGGCATTGATCAGGCCGATGGCACCGCCAAACACGTTGGCCGGCAGCAGTTCCGGAATCAGGGCAAAGAACGGGCCGTAAGGCGCGTACATCGCAGCGGCAGCTATGGTCAGTAAGCTGAAGGACAACCAAAAGTGCGATGAGCCCAGCAAATAGGATCCTAAGAAGGCGAGGGCGCCGAGTGCAAGCAATGGCCAGACGAACAGCTTACGCTGGCCGGTCTTGTCTGAAACCCATGACACGCCAACCATTGCAATCACTGCGGCCATGTAAGGTACCGAACTCAACCAGCCTGTGGTGACGATGTCGCTGGCCGAGGCCTGCTTGATGATTGACGGCAGCCACATGATGAAGCCGTACACACCAATGCTCCACAGTGCGTGTACCAGGCACAGCTTGATCACCAGGGGTGAAGTAAATGCCTGGCGGTAATTGCGCACCATTTTCAACCCTTTCTGTTCCGCGGCCAGGGTGGCAGCGAGCTGATCTTTCTCTTCGCGGGTCAGCCAAGTCGCCTGCTCGGGCTTGTCCCGCGCCAGGTGCCACCAGACGAAAGCCCAGAGTACTGCGGGTGCACCTTCGATCATGAACATTTCGCGCCAGCCCCATGCCTGGATCAGATAGCCGGACACCACCGACATCCATAGCACGGTGATTGGGTTGCCGAGGATCAGAAAGGTATTGGCTCGCGAGCGCTCCTTGCCGGTGAACCAGTTGCTGATGAAGATCAGCATGGCCGGCATCACTGCCGCTTCGACCACGCCGAGGGTAAAGCGAATGATCATCAGCATCGGAATGTTGGTGACCAGGCCCGTAGCCATGGCGCACAGGCCCCACAGGATCAGGCTGGCGAATACCAGTTTGCGCACGCTGTAGCGCTGTGCGTAGAGGGCGCCCGGAACCTGGAAGAAGAAGTAGCCGAGGAAAAATAGCGCACCGATCAGGGACGAAGTGCCTTTACTGATGCCTAGGTTCTGTTCGATACCCGCGGCGCTGGCAAAGCCGTAGTTTGCGCGGTCCAGGTAGGCCAGGCTGTAGGTGATAAAGATCAGTGGAATCAGGTAAAACCAGCGCTTGCTGGCGAGGTGCGTGGGGAGTGCTTCGCGAGTGGTGTTCATGTAGGGTCCCTTGATTGTTTTTGTATAAGGGCAGGGCATCCCGGCGCAGTGCGCCGGAAGTGCATGAAGCTGTGCTTATGGGCGTGCGGCGGTGCCGTCGGGCAGCCGCGCGTTAGTCCAGTCCGGCAAGCCTCCCTGGCAGGGGAAGCGTTTGGCCTGTTCTTCGTCGATGTCCACACCGATGCCGGGGCGATCGCTGAGGTAGGCGTAACCGCGGTAGATTTCCGGGCAGCCGGGGAACACCTCCAGCAGGTTGTCATTGAGTGGGGTCCACTCCTGGATACCGAAATTGGTGGTGCTAAGGTCCAGGTGCAGGTTGGCTGCCACGCCCACCGGCGAGATGTCTCCGGGGCCATGCCAGGCGGTGCGCACGCCGTGGAATTCGGCGAAGGTGGCGATCTTCTTAGCCGGGGTGATGCCACCCACTGTGCTGACGTGGCATCGAATGAAGTCGATCAGGTTGTTCTGAATCAGCGGCTTGAATTCATTGACGTTGGTGAACAGCTCGCCCATGGAAATGGGTGTTGAGCTCTGCGCGCGCAGGGTTTTCAACCATTCGAGGTGTTCCGGAGCGACCGGGTCCTCGAGGAAAAACAGCTGATATTGCTCAAGGTTCTTCGCCAGTTGCACAGCAGAGATAGGCGACACGCGCTCATGTACGTCGTGGATGAACTCGACACCGAAACCGAGCTTGTCTCGCAGGTGATCGAACAATTTCGGCACGGCGCGCAGGTAGGCGTCCGGATCGAAGTAGATACCGTGAGTCTTGTTGCGCGGGGATACTTTGGGTTGAATGTTTTTGGCTCTGGCCAGCTTGCCAGCGATCAACTTGAGATCCTCGGTGCCTGAACCTCCGTACATGCCCATCTGGCAGCGAACGTGTTGATAGCCTTCCTCCAAGGCCGCGCGAATGCTGTCTTCGACGGCGATTTCGTCTTCACCATCGCAGTGCCGGTACAACGGCACGCCATCTCGGCAACGGCCACCAAGCATTTGATAGACCGGCAACCCTGCAACCTTGCCCTTGATGTCCCACAGGGCCATGTCGATTCCGGACAGTGCATTGTTCATGATCGGACCACTGCGCCAGTAGCCGCTGACCGCCGCCGACTGCCAGATGTCCTCCGTGCGCAGAGCGTCCTTGCCGATCAGGAAGGGTTTCATGTACTGCTCGATGGCCGCTTCCACGGCAAAGATGCGCTGGGTGAAGGTCGCACAACCCAGGCCGTATAGACCTGGTTGATTGGTTTCCACCTTCACCACCACCAGGTCAATGCCGCCAGGGGCGGTCAGAATCGTTTTTACATTTGTGATTGTTATTGATTCCATCTGGATCTCCCGGTTGCTCAGCAGAGTATTGAGTTCATTCGGTGTGTCGGGCGTCTTTCATGGCGTCGACATTACTGGCCATTGCTTCGTTGAGCGTTTTGGCAGCGGCCGCAGCGTCGTGGTTCTTGATCGCCATGTAGACGTTGATGTGGGCATTGACGCTTTCCAGGGTGATGCCCAGGACGCGGTTCAATTCTTCGAGGTAGTAGAGGTAGATGTGCCGGATCGAGTCCATCGCGTGGATGAAGATCTTGTTGTGCGAGGCCTTGACGATGGCGTAGTGGAAGTCGAAATCGGCTTGGGAATAGCGCTTGTAGTCGTCGCGGTTGACCAGCATGCGGTTCAGCGCAGCTTCAATCAGCGCGATGTCGTCGACGGTGGCGTTCTGCACGGCCAGGTCCATGCAGCGAAACTCCACGGTCTGGCGGAACACGCGCATGTCTTCGAACTCGGCCTGGGACAAGTGCATGATCGGCTGGTTGTCATTGAAGCCGTGCTCATCCAGATCCTCTATTACGAAGGTGCCTTTCCCTTGGTGGGTTGCCACGATGCCAAGCCCACGCAAACGCTGCACGGCACTGCGCACGCTAACGCGGCTGACGTCGAAACTGGCGATCAGCTCTGACTCGGAAGGCAGCTTGCTGCCCGGTGGCCATACGCCGTCCTGAATGTTGCGCTTCATCTGTTCGTAAACGTCGTTGACGATGCTCTGCGATTTCACAGTCGTGTCACTCATATTTTTTTGTTTTTAACTTGTCACATAAGTTGAAGCAATTCTGACGTGTGCTGCAAGCAGTTTTCATCACTTTCTGGAAAAAAAATCTAGCCATCTAAAAAATATCCCTTGATCATTGACTGAAACCGAGTTCAGGATAATGGAAAGGCTGAACGTCAACCTGTCATACATCGATTAAACCTATGTGATAGGTTGGTTGATGAGTGGTTGATCAGGGCCGTAAATCAAAAAACAAGAACACACAAAAAGAGGCATTCCATGTCTGCATTGTTTGATTTGACTGGCCGTACCGCCCTGATCACTGGCTCGACTCGCGGGCTGGGATTCTCCTACGCCCAAGGGCTGGCGGAGGCGGGCGCTGCGGTGATCCTCAACGGCACCAATCCCGCTCGTCTTGAAGAGGCCATTGGCCAACTCAGCGCTTCAGGCTACAACGCCTCGGGTTTTGTCTTTGATGTCGCCGATGAAGCTTCGGTTGAAGCCATGTTCGCCACGCTCGACAGCCAGGGTGTGCAAGTGGACATCGTCATCAACAACGCCGGTATCCAGCACCGCCAGCCCATGCTGGAGCTGCCCTTGGCCGATTGGCAACGGGTACTCGACGTCAACCTCACCAGTGCATTCATTGTCGGTCGCGCCGCTGCCAGACGCATGGTTGCCCGCGGCTCCGGCGGCAAGATCATCAACATCGGTTCGCTCACCAGCGAGGCTGCCCGCGCCACGGTCGCGCCATACACCGCAGCCAAGGGTGGGGTGAAAATGCTGACCAAGGCCATGGCCGCCGAATGGGCCGAATACGGTATCCAGTGCAACGCCATCGGCCCTGGCTACATCCACACCGAGATGAACGCCGCTCTGGTCAATAATCCCGATTTCGACCGTTGGGTCAAAGCGAGTAACCCGACCCGACGCTGGGGCAAGCCCGATGAACTCATCGGGACGGCGGTGTACCTGTCGTCCCAGGCTTCGAACTACGTCAGCGGCCAGATCATCTATGTCGATGGTGGTTGGCTGGCCACGCTATAGACCCCGCGAATCACGCTTCTTACCTGATAAAAACAAAAAGGAAGAATCATGAAACCGACACGAGCGAGATTGTCGATCCTGGCCATGCTATTCATCGTCACTGCGATCAACTACATGGACCGCGCCAACCTTTCAGTGGCTGGCAGCGCCATCCAGGGTCAGTTTGCGTTGACGCCCACTCAGTTGGGACTGCTGTTTTCCATGTTCACCTGGTTCTACGCTATGAGCCAGATTCCAGTTGGTTACCTGCTCGATCGCGTGGGCCCACGCAAGTTGTACGGCAGTGCGATCATCCTGTGGAGCATGTTTACTTTCCTGATGGGTTTTGCCTCCCACCCGCTTTTCGCCACCGCGTCGGGTTCATTCGTGATGCTGCTGATCTGCCGCGCGTTGATTGGCGTGGCGGAAGCGCCATCGTTTCCGTCCAACACCAAGATCATCGCCACCTGGTTTCCCGATCACGAGCGGGCGCGGGCCACGGCCACCTATTCCAGCGCCCAGTACATCGGCCTGGCAGTGCTGACCCCGGTGCTATCGTGGATCGTTGCGACCTGGGGCTGGGAAGCGTCGTTTTACATCTCCGGCGGCGTTGGTATCGCCTTCGGAGTGTATTGGCTGATGGCCTATCGCGACCCCGCGCAGAGCACCAAGGTCAATGAAGCGGAACTTGAAATGATCCGTCAGGGCGGCGGCTACGGCTCGGACAACCAACGCGGCAATCGCACCACGGTCAACTGGGCAGACGTACGCTATGTACTGCGGCAGCGCACCGTGTGGGGTTTGTTTATTGCGCAGTTCGCCGCGTCTTCCACGCTGTATTTCTTCCTGACCTGGTTCGTGGTGTACCTGGAGAAGGGCCTTGGCCTGTCCATCGCCAAAGCCGGTATCGGCGCCATGTTTCCTTACCTGATGGCCATGTGCGGCGTGCTTTGCGGCGGTGTGCTCAGCGACCTGCTACTCAAGCGAGGCCGCTCACGCACATTGGCTCGCAAGCTACCCATGATGCTCGGGCTGAGCGTGACCACCAGCATCTGCCTGGTGAACTATTTCGAGGATCGGCCGGTGATCGCCATCGCGATCCTGTCGGTGGCGTTTTTTGCCAATGCGTTCTCCAACTTGGGTTGGGTGGTGTGCAGCGACGTGATTCCACGGCACCTGATCGGCACCCTGGGCGGTTTTCTGAATATTTTCGGCAATCTGTCCGGCATCGTCAGCCCGATCGTGATCGGGGTGATCCTGGAGCGCACCCACAGCTTCCAGTACGCCATGTTCTATATCGCTGCGGTGGCGCTGTGCGGCTTGCTGGCCTACGTGTTTCTGGTCGGTCGTATCGAAGTCATCGCGCTGCCGCGTAATGAATCAACGCCAACTCCCGCACTTGATCGCCCGCTGGGCCAACAACCCGAGGCATAAGGACAATAACAATGACCATCCGGACTATCGAAAATCGTTCCTGCGTCGCCTTTGGTATCAAGGACGTGCGCCATGTCGACCAACCCCTGGCCTATTCGCCTGAAGACCAGGTACTGGTGCGCGTCTCGCGTGGCGGTATCTGTGGCTCCGACATCCACTACTACCAGCATGCCCGTGCGGGCATGTCGATCCTAAAGAACCCGCTTGTTCTAGGCCATGAGTTTATCGGAGTGATCGAAGCCGTGCCCCAAGGCAGTCAATTGAAGATTGGCCAACGTGTGGCGGTCAATCCGTCGCAGCCGTGCAACCGTTGTGCGCTGTGTCTTGAGGGTAAGCAGAACGTCTGCCGCAGCATGAAGTTCATGGGTAGCGCGCAGTTCAATCCTCACGTAAATGGCGGTTTCTGCGAGCATGTGGCCGTGACCGAGCAGCAGTGCGTGCCCTATGGCGACCACGCCAAGGACAGCGTCATGGTGTTCGCCGAGCCGTTGGCCGTGGCGATTCACGCAGTGCACCAGGCAGGTGTGCTGGTTGGCAAGAAGGTATTGGTCACCGGCTCGGGTCCCATCGGTTGCCTGGTGATGGCCGCCGCACGCAACGCCGGTGCGACAGAAGTGGTGGCCACGGACATGAGCCCGCGGTGCCGCGAACTGGCGGTGGAAATGGGTGCTGATTACGCAATCGATCCAACCGACGAAGTCGCTACCACCTTGTGGGGTGAAAATGGCGGCTACTTCGACGTCTGTTTCGAGGCCTCCGGTGCACCTGCGGCAATTGCCTCGACGGCAACTTTCACCCGGCCCAAAGGCACCGTGGTGCAATTGGGTATGGGACACGCCACCGTGGAAATGCCCTTGGGCCTGTTGTTGGTCAAGGAAGTCAAACTGGTGGGTTCGTTCCGCTTCGTTGATGAGTTCGCCACGTCTGTGCGCTGGTTGGAAAGCGGTCGTGTCAATCCACTGCCACTGTTGTCGGCCGAGTTTCGTCATGACCAAGTGGTGGAGGCTTTGGAGATGGCTGGCGACAAAAGCCGGGCCGCGAAGGTTCAGTTGGTGTTCGCTTGATGCCCGCGCGAATAGCTTTGATCGGTGAGTGCATGATCGAATTGCAGCAGCACGCAGATGGCACATTGGTCCAGGGCTTCGGTGGCGACACCTTGAACACCGCCGTGTACCTGCGCCGCTTGTTACCTAGCGATTGGCAGGTGTCTTACGTTACCGCGTTGGGCGACGATAGCTTCAGCGATGCCATGTGCAAAGCTTGGGAGGCGGAGGGCATCGATTTGTCACTGGTACAGCGTTTGCCAGGTCGGCTGCCCGGTATGTATTGCATTCAGACCGACGCCCAGGGCGAACGGAGCTTCCTTTATTGGCGCAACGAAGCGGCTGTGCGCGACTGTTTCAATCAGCAGGGAGCCATAGAGGTTCTGGGTCGATTGCAGGACTACTCAGTGATTTACTTGAGTGGTATCACCTTGGCCGTGCTCGGCGACGAGGGGATGGACAACTTGCTGCCCCAGTTGATCGAGGCGAGAAAGCATGGCGCCTTGCTGGTGTTCGACAACAATTATCGGCCACGATTGTGGCGCGATCGTCAGCATGCGCAGGACACCTACGCTCGCTTGCTCCCTTTTGTTGATATCGCCTTGATTACGCTGGAGGACGAGCACGCGTTGTTTCAGGAGGCCGATGCGGAAAGCACCTTTCAACGCTATGCCCAGGCCGGCACCTTGCACGTGGTGCTCAAGCGTGGTGCAAACAGTTGTCTGATCGAAAACTCGTTTAAGTGTTATGAGGTAGCCGCCGAGGTCGTGGACAATGTGGTCGATACAACGGCGGCGGGCGACTCCTTCAGTGCCGGTTATCTTGCCGCTTCGCTACAAGGCCTTTCACCTGATCACGCTGCCGTAAAGGCACATTCCTTGGCAGCGCGGGTGATCCAGTGCCCAGGGGCATTGATCCCTTTGGCGGCCATGCCGGGAGCATTCCGGGCAGGTAATGAAGACGATGATTTATCTGTCGATACCGACTCATCTGAGCTAGGGTGTTCAGAGCAAGACTGCGCCGGCGATTACTGAACCGATGGAAGCTCATCTTTCCGTATCCCGAACTCTCGAACTTCTGGCGGCCGACATCAACACGTTCCCGAAGCGAATGCTGCCTGTGGATTCGCGTCTATTCGACCCTGTTGCCGCTGACCGAAAACTGACCCAGTAAAGGCTGTTGGGTCAGTTTTCAATCAGTGCCAACACCCGGAACCCTCTGCACAAAGTATAGATTTCAATCTCAAGCGCTTACTTTTCTGCCGTGGAAACCATGGCCGACTGTTTTCAACAGAATCGACCCAGGCTGTGTGAAAACACGCTGGATTCATTGAAAACCGGGATTTGCTTGGATTGCCTGCGAAACCAGCAGACGGAAGCGCGAATTGCCCCAGTAAGCTACATAGGTGTTCGTAATGCTGTTTGGGCCGCGCCAGCGGCCCAAACAGCCGCTCACGGACGATCAAACGGCGGGATTCACGCCCTGATCGCCTCAAGCAGTCCTGCGATGCCGAAGATGCTCATCATTCATTTGAGGTTGTAGGCCAGCACATGAAGGCTCATCTCAGTGCTTACCCGCGGAAGGGTTTTGGTCAGGAAGTGGGTACTTCCCATCCAGTATTTGAGCGTTCCAAAAGGATGTTCAACGGTCTGTCGGCGACGCCTCATCATCGTTGGATCATTTTCCAGCCGTACCTGCATCGCATCGACTACGGCTTCATGTTCCCAGCGCTTTATCCGGCGCTCCTTACCCGTCGTACACTGCTTCTGCATTGCGCAGGACTGGCAACCCGAGAACCAATAACAGTGCAGTAGCATGCCGTCTTCCATCGAAGAATGCCGCCGGGTCAGTAACTGTCCCGCGGGGCATCGATACTCGTCCGATGCAGTAACGTAGATGAAGTCCTGCTTACCAAATCGGCCTTCGGCTTTGCTGCCGGAAGTCAGGGGTTTCGGTACGAAGGTGGTGATGCCCGCCTGCTCGCAGGCAAGGATTTCCAAGCCTTTGTAATAGCCTCGGTCGGCCACCACCGTCAGCGACTCAGCGCCGATCTCTTCACGCGCTTGGTTCGCCATATTGCTGAGTTGCGCCCGGTCATTACCAACGTTGGTCACCTCATGGGCGATGATCAGATGGTGTTTGTCGTCGACAGCTGTTTGTACGTTGTAGCCAACCGTTCCGGTGCCTCGGCCGCTTGTGGCCATTGAGCGTGCATCTGGGTCTGTGAGGGAGATCTGCTGGTCTGGACTTTCGTGGAGCTGCACCTCGATGTCCTTGAGTTTCTGCATCTGCTTTTTCAGTGTTTCTATCTTTTCTTTAAGCCGCTCGGTTTTGGCCTCGGCCACTTCGGGCATTGCCCGATCCGCCGAATCCATCGCCGCCAGATATCGATCAATGCTCTGCTCGATCTGCTGCATGCGTGCCTTCACTTTGCCCTGGGTGAAGTTACGGTCGCGGTTGTTCACGGCTTTGAATTTGCTGCCGTCGATGGCGATGATCGATTGGGAGAAGAGATTGAGATTGCGGCAAAGCACTACGAATTGTCGGCAGACGCTGCGAATGGCTTTGCCGTTGTCTTTGCGAAAGTCGGCAATGGTTTTGAAGTCCGGAGCCAAACGCCCCGTCAGCCACATCAACTCGACGTTGCGCTCGGCCTCACGCTCCAGCCGGCGGCTGGACTGAATCCGATTGAGATAGCCGTAGATATAGATCTTCAACAAGATCGCTGGATGATAGGCCGGACGACCCGTTGCAGCAGGATCGACGCCCTCAAACCCAAGTGCGCCCAGATCGAGTTCATCGACGAAAACGTCGACCACACGGACTGGATTTTCTTGGGTTACGTAATCGTCCAGGCACTCCGGCAGCAGCGTCACTTGCGTCCGGGCCTCGCCTTCAATGAATCGCTTCATGATCGTCCCCGCTACGATCTCGACGATCAGAAGATTAGACAATTGCAGGTGTTTTCACACAGCCTGGACCCATAACAGCCATTCACCATAAGCGCTACAGATTTGGCGGTACTTGAACGTCCGAACCATAGATATTAGCGAATGGGCAAATTCACACGGAAAATTGTGTCCTTTTCCAGCCTCGACTCGACCTCTATCTTCCCTCCATGCCCCTCGACAATCTGAGCCGTTATAAATAATCCCAGCCCGAGGCCAGATGATGCTCCTTGCTCTCCCTCAGAGTACTTGGAGAAACGCCTGTTCGGATCAAAGAGAGAGATGAGTGCGTTAGGAGGAATAGGCTCTCCGTAATTCTGCATGCTAAAGCAGGCGGTGGTGCCATTCCCGCTCAGGGTGACTTTAATTGGAAGCTGCACTTTGCCGTGTCGCACGGCGTTGCCAATGAGATTCGAGAAAACCTGTGCCATACGTGATGGGTCGTACTGGCCGGTCACCGTCCCCGAGCCGGTGAATATGATGTGTGCTTTTGGGTGCGCGGTGGTGAGTTCATCCACGACTGATTGGCAAACAGACGACAGGTCAGTTTTTCAGGTCGTACCGGAATTCCAGTACCCAGGTTCCAGCGTGCAAGGTCAAGCAGGTCATTCACCATCTGGTTTGCGGTTTGAGCACTTGTAGTAATTTGTGCAATTATTCTTTGTCCACGAACGCCCAGCTCTTCCGTCAGCCTCAGCAGATCGGCACCTAGCGTCACGGCACCCAATGGTGTGCGAAGGTCGTGTCCTAGTACTCCCAGTACTGTTTTTCGAGTCGTCTCCACCGCTAGTCCATACGCTGCTATGGACTCGACAAGCGCCTGATCGACTGCCTCGTTGAATCGAATCATGTCCACAATTTGATGGCCTTCCCCTGAATATCCGTTGGTCAGCCAGAGTCTGAGTACGCTCGACCTGAGGGTGAGATATTCTGAAACCATTTGATCTAGGGTGAACCCCGCCATGAGGCGCGTAATGGCATGACTTTGAGCAGCCGATTCATCCTCCGTTACAGGCCCGCGCCAATGGGGTTTGTCGATCTGTTCCTGAGTGGTTTGAGAGGTGCACATATCGAGTGCCACGCTCCTCAAAATGTACTCGGCATGGTCTCTGAGAACTGAGACCTAGCGGCCCTATGAGCTGAAAGCCGTTTCCCGCGAAAGACGAAACAGCTCAGAACAAGCTGTACGTCGCCATCACGCGCGCGCGATACAGTCTCGGATTCATCGTGCCAGACAAGAAGGCCGCTGGCTTACGGTTCCCGATCTGGGCAAATGCTCCTGCTTGAAGGAAGTTAATGACTCCACGCAGTGATGACTTCAACTGGATAGCGCCTGATTAATGCCTCAATTTTGGGTAAGGCTCACGCACTATCTGAGGAATGGGGGCATCACATCTGCACTTTCCCCAAGCATCCGCGAACGTTTGGCCGCCCGCTCTTGGACGATTGCTACCTGTCGCCAGCGACAACAATAGGCCGCTTTTGCCGATCATGGTGATGACGCGTTCTGGAAAACACCGATACAACCGGTGGGGCTTTAGATTGCGGCAAAGCTAAAGGGAAGGTCGCCATGGCTTCCTCTGGTCAATAAAAAAGGCATGAGGGATGCTCATGCCTTTTATCGTTTCCGCATCCAGTATCAGTCCCGAACACCCTCAAGCAGGCCCTTGAGGTTGGTGCTCATGACGCGTTGGGTCTGTGCTTCATCAAGCATGTCGATGTCTTTGAAGAAGTCCCGCGGGTGGGTGAGGCCTTCCGGGTGCGGCCAGTCGCTGCCGAACAGTACGCGTTCGACGCCGATCAAATCGATGAGCTTGTCCACTGGATCTTCATAGAACGGTGAAACGAACACATGACGGCGGAAGGTTTCCACTGGATCGCGTTTGAACGACTTCGGCATCTTCTTGTAGATGTGTGCCAGGCGTCCCAGCAGTGGCTCCAGCCAGGAGGTGCCGTTTTCCAGCGACGCCACGCGCACATCAGGGAAGCGATCGAAAACGCCATGGCAGATCAATGCCGCCAAGGTGTCGGAGATGGCACGACCCATCCAGTCCAGCACTTCGCCGAATGGCTCTTTCTCGAACGGCCTGAATTCACCCTTGCCACCTGCCGTCCACCAGCTATTGATCTTGTCGTAGCCGGAGTCGGAAACGTGCAGCATGACGAAAATTTTCGCTTCGTTGACGCGAGCCCAGAACGGGTCGAACTCGGTGAAGCCCATCGACCGGCCACCGGTCAAACCTGCCACGGGTGCCGGACGAACGCCGACTACCCGTGCCCCGGCAGCAAGGACGAATTCCAGTTCCTGTACGGCTTTATCGACATCGATGAGGTTGATCATCGGTACCGGAAACAGGCGGTTCTCACGGGCAAAACCGCATTCCTCGGCCAACCATTGGTTGGACGAATGGAACAGGGCGGCAATGGCGTCCGGTTTGTGTGACAGGCGTTCTTCAATGACCGAACCGAGTGTCGGAATAAACAAGCCGGCATGAATACCCTGCTCATCCATGACCTTCAGATGCGCTTCACCGTTGAAGAAGGCGGGATGGGAAGGTACTGGGTCGCCACCGAACTCACGCAGTGACAGACCTTCCGGGTTTTCACCGCGATACCACATTTCATGGGAGCCGGGTGCGGCGACCACATCGAAAGTCGGGTTAGGGATGTAGTCGCTCAATACACCGCCAACCGCCAGTTTGGTGCGGCCATTGATCTGCACGTACTGGAATTCTTTGCGGAACTGCTTGGGCAGATGGCGCAGGAATGCTTCCGGTGGCTCGTAAAAGTGACGGTCTACGTCGTAGATCGGGTAGTTGACGGTTGGCATGCTGACCTCGGGTTGCAGGCGTGTTGTTTTGGTAAAGATGACCATATGTCAGTTATTTTTCTGCGTCAAGCTTCCTTCTGAAAAGCCCCGATATCTGGGTTAATCCTAGAGTTTTGCTTGGTTTTGTCGGTGTCGTTCGAATGCCAGGGATATAGCGCTATAAACTGACTCTATGTCATCTTGTTGTTGTCGGGTGTCATAGGGATGCCCAAGGGACTTGAGTAGGAGCGGTTATGGCGACTGATTTGCACAATAAAACGGCCCTGGTAGTCGGCGGTACCAGTGGTATTGGCATAGCGACTGTTCGCAGGTTGCTGGAAGCCGGGTGTGCGGTTAAGGCGACCGGTGTGTCTCTGGCCGAAGTCCAGTCCTGCCAGGATGACAGCGGGCTGGCCGCTGTTGATTTCTCGGTGCTCGATGTCGCTGACTCCGCTGCTGTCACAGCGTATTTTTCCGGGCTTTCCCGGCTCGACATTCTGATCAACTCCGCAGGCATCGGGCGTGGTGCAAGTGAGTTCACCGAAGAAGGTTTCCTGCGCACCCTGGAGATCAACCTGTTCGGCACCATGCGTTGCTGTTACGCCGCACGGGATCTGCTGGCGGCCAGTGCCGGTTGCATCGTCAATCTGGGGTCAGTGATGAGCTCCTTCGGTAGTCCGACAGCACCTGCCTATGCCTCGAGCAAAGGCGGTGTCGTGCAGTTGAGCAAGAGCCTGGCTGTGGCGTGGGGCAAGGAAGGCATTCGCGTCAATGCGGTAGCGCCAGGCTGGACCGACACGCCGATGACCCGTGGCATGTCGGCTGATGTCGAGCGAAATACCCGGGTGCTGGGGCGCACACCCTTGGGGCGCTGGGGGCAACCGGAGGAAATTGCGCAGGGCATTGTGTTCCTCTGTTCACCGGCGGCCTCGTTCATTACCGGGGCACTCCTGCCGATTGATGGGGGCTATACGGCCTGCGGAGTTTGAGTTTTCAACATGATTGACCCAGGGGGAGCTTGCTCCCCCTTGTTGTGTCTGTAGAGTCGTGCGCTGACGATGAGGCTCATACGCGATGCTGTAGTTTGGTAAATCGCATAAATTAAAACGACAACATGTTGTCAGTTTGGAAATGGAGTGTCAGTATGGTTAACAAGAAAGCCGAGGAAAGGCCGGTGCCGACCTTCGATCATTCGGTTCATAGCGAGGTCGGTGGTCGTCTCGGAGAATTGGTGGATGAGGTCTTGCGTCTGCATGGTCGAGTAATGAGCGTTAAGCGGCCATCAGTATTGGGCGGCCCAGGCCAGACCTTCGTGCTGGCTTCGGTGGTGTTGGCGGTCGAGCCACCCACCGTTGCACGGATTGCCCGCAGTCTGGGCTATACGCGCCAGGCCATTCAGCGATTGGCTGATGTGCTGGCCGCAGAAGGGTATGTGAGTTACGAGGAAAATCCGCATCACAAAACGTCCAAGCAGTTGGTTGCCACCCCACTGGGTCGTCAGGTGTATGCGCAGGTGAACCAGGAAAGTGCCGAGTGGACCGAGCGTATTTCCCAGGGCCTGGATGTTGCGGCTCTGGATCAGACGCTGGAAGTGTTGAGACAAGTGCGCCGAAACCTTGAGCAGGACAAGAACGCTGCTGCGCAAGGAGTGACCGAACAACAATAACGATGGGGAAAGCGGATGATGGAGACTTCGTTACGCATGCAGGGCCGATATGATCGGCGCTTGCCAGGGGCTGAACCGAACCGCAGCGGGGGAGGTCGCCTCGTATGAAGCCGACACTTCCCGATTTCGACGGTTTGCTCGATTGGTCCGTGTTGCAGCCGTGGCTTGACGACGCAGGCCTGCCCGGCGATGGCCCGATCACCGAAGTCCGCCAGCTGACCGGTGGCTCGCAGAACAATCTGTTCATGCTCAACCGCGGCACCCGGCAAATGGTGCTGCGCCGTCCACCTCGACATCTGCGTGCCAACAGCAATGAAACCATGTTGCGTGAAGCTCGGGTGCTCAAGGCGCTGGCGGGCAGCGACGTCCCTCATCCGGCGCTCTTGGCTGTCTGTACCGACAGCTCGATGATGGGCGTGAATTTCTTCCTCATGGAGCCGCTTGAAGGCTTCTCTCCGGCCGGTCAATTGCAAGGCCGTTATGCCACCGATGCGAGTTGGCGCTATCAGATGGGTGAAGCCTTCGTTCGTGCGGCGGCGTCGCTGAGTCAGGTGGACTATCAGCAGGCCGGGCTCGCGGACTTCGGCCGTCCCGAGAACTGGCATGGTCGCCAGGTCGATCGCTGGCGCTCGCAGTTGGATGGTTATCGCGATACCCCCGGCTATCAGCAAAGTGGCTTGCCCAGCGTCGATGAAGTGGGTCGCTGGCTCGCTGATAACGTCCCGCAAGATGGCCGCATCGGCATCATCCACGGCGACTATCAGTGGCCCAACGTGATGTTTTCTCTGAAGTCACCGCGCATCAGCGGCCTGATCGACTGGGAACTGTCGACCCTTGGCGACCCGCTGCTGGATCTTGCCTGGGTGTTGACATCCTGGCGTGAACCGGGCGACCCACAGATTCCGGGCGCTGGCAGCAAGCCGGTGGTTGAGCCTTGGGACGGGTTCATGTCCCGCAGTGAACTGATTGCACTGTATGGCGAACTGACCGGTCGCGATCTGTCCAGCCTGCCGTGGTTCTTCGTGTTGGCCTGCTACAAGCTCGCCTGCCTGCTCGAAGGCACCTACGCGCGCTCCCTGGTCGGCAAGGCGCCGAAGGAAATGGGCGACTACCTGCACATCTATGCCACCTGGCTGATGGCCAAGGCTCGGCAACTCATCTCTGCCGCCTGAGCGGTCCATTGCAACGCTGTCTGGGGAAATACCATGTGGGATTTTTCGACCGACCCTGAGTTCCAAAAAAAGCTGGATTGGATTGATCGTTTTCTGGTTGAGGAAGTGGAACCGCTGGACGTGCTGTTTCCATCGGTGAGTGTGGTTTACAACACTCGCCATGAAGCCTCACGGGCCATTCTCAAACCGCTGCAGGACGAGGTTAAACGCCAGAAACTTTGGGCCTGTCACCTCGGTGAGGAGTTGGGTGGAGAAGGTTATGGCCAGGTCGCTCTGGCCTTGATGAATGAACGTCTGGGTCGCTCCTTGTGGGCGCCAACAGTGTTCGGCACCGCCGCACCGGACACCGGCAACGCTGAAATTCTTGCCATGTTCGGCACCCCGCAGCAAAAGGAACGCTACCTGCAGCCGCTGCTCGATGGCGATATCGTTTCCTGCTTTTCCATGACCGAGCCGCAAGGTGGTGCAGACCCACGGGTGTTCACCACCACGGCTGTGCGTGAGGGTGGCCATTGGGTCATCAACGGTGAGAAATGGTTCTCCTCCAACGCACGATATGCCGAATTCGTGTTGGTGCTGGCGGTGACCGACCCCGAGGCCCCTATCCAGAAGCGCATGTCGATGTTCATCGTGCCTCGGGAGACCGAAGGCCTGGAAATCATCCGTAATGCGCCGTACATGGGCGAGCGCCTGGAAATGGACGAGGCGACTGAGGGCTATCTGCACTACAACAACGTGCGTGTCCCGCTCGATCACATGCTGGGTGAGCAGGGCGGTGGGTTTGCAGTGGCCCAGGCGCGCCTCGGCGGTGGCCGGGTGCATCACGCCATGCGGATCGTCGGGCAGTGCCAGCGGGCCTTGGACATGATGTGTGAACGGGCGCTCAGTCGGCGTACCCAAGGCACGCTGCTGGCCGATATGGGGACCGTGCAGACGATGATTGCCGACAGCCAGATCGAGCTTGAGCAATTTCGCCTGCTGGTCATGAAGACTGCCTGGATCATCGATCGCAGCCATGGCGATCCGCGTCAGGCTCGCGCTCACATCGCCATGGTCAAGGTCGGCATGGCCAAGATCTATCACGATATCGTGCAGCGCGCGCTGCACCTGCATGGCTCATTGGGGGCGACCTTCGAAACACCTCTGGCCTACATGTGGATGAATGTGCCGACCTTCGGCCTGGCTGACGGCCCCACCGAGGTCCACCGGGTGACCGTGGCCCGCGAGCTGCTGCGTCGCTACAAACCCGCTGAAGGCATGTTCCCCAGTGAACACCTGCCGCCGAAGATCGCGGCAGCGCGGGCCCGGTACGCGCACATCCTGAACAATTAAGACGGTGAATTTGCAATGACCGATTCAACTAACCACGAGTCGTTGTTCGACCTGACCGGCAAGGTCGTGCTGGTCACGGGCGGTAGCCGAGGCCTGGGTTACCAGATGGTTCTGGCCTTCGCCAAGGCGGGCGCCGATGTGATCATTGCCAGTCGCAAGTTGGAGGCCTGTGAGGCCGTTGCCGAGCAAGTGCGGGCGCTGGGCCGGCGCGCGCTGGCGGTGGCTTGTCATGTTGGCAAATGGCAGGAAGTCGAGCGCCTGGTCGACGTGGCCTACGCCGAATTCGGTTACCTCGACGTGCTGGTCAACAATGCCGGCATGTCGCCGGCCGTGCCTTCACATGAGGTCACCGAAGAGCTGTTCGACAAGGTCGTCAGCCTGAACTTCAAGGGCCCCTTCCGCCTTGGTGCATTGGTTGCTCAGCGTATGGCCGCAGGCAAGGGCGGTTCGATCATTAACGTCAGCAGCACCGGTGGCCTGCGTCCATCACCACAGATCGTGCCCTATGCGGGGGCCAAGGCTGCGTTGAACGCCATGACCGTAGGGCTGGCGCAGGAATATGGTCCCAAGGTTCGGGTCAACACCATTTCGGCGGGACCGTTCCTCACTGACATTTCCAAGGCCTGGACTGAAGAGATGCGCGAAACCTGCGCCAATGCCCTTGGCCGGCCGGGCAAACCGGAAGAAATCATCACCACGGCGCTTTACCTGGCAAGCCCTTACTCCAGTTATACGACAGGCTCTTTGATCAAGGTGGACGGCGGACTGCCATAGGCGGTCCGCTGGCAACTGCGCATAACACCTGAATAACAACAAGAGGCAGAAACATGCAGCTCCAAGGTAAGAAAATCATCGTCACCGGTGGCGCGCGGGGCATTGCTGCCAGCGTCGTGCGCGCCTATGCCGCGCAAGGTGCAAAGGTCGCGTCCCTGGATATACTGGACGCCGAAGGCGAGCAAGCCGCCGCTGAGGTCAATGCGCAATTTCCGGGCGCCGTCACCTTTTATCATTGCGACATCGCCAATCGCTGCGAGGTCGCCGCGGTATTCGAGGCTGCCGTTGGCCTCATGGGTGGGCTCGATGCCATGGCCAACATTGCCGGTGTCGAACGCACTGCACCGGCCGAGGATATCGCCCAGGAACATTGGGACCTGATCTTCGACGTCAATGTGCGCGGTACCCTCCACACCAACCAGTCAGCCTTCGAGCATATGCGCGAGCGTGGCGGGCGCATCATCAACTTTGGTTCGGCCGCCGGCCTGACCGGGATGCCCGGGGCGGCTCACTATGCGGCCTCCAAAGGCGCAGTACTCGCCTGGACCCGCACTGTGGCGCAGGAGTGGGCGCGTTACGGGATCACGGTAAATGCTGTGGCGCCGATGATCTGGACGCCGATGTACGACGCCCATCGCGCCAAGATGACGCCCGAAGAGCTGGTCAGCCATGACCGGCATCTGGCGTCGATCATTCCGCTGGGCGGCAAGCTGGGAAATGCAGATCGCGATCTGGCACCTGTCATGGTTTTTCTCGCCAGTGACGGCGCCCGGTTCATCACGGGGCAAACCCTGAGTGTGGACGGCGGAACGGTGCCCGTACGCTGAGAACTGGCTCGAATATGGAGTGAGCTTCATGTTGGAACTTGCTAACAAAAGGGCCGTAGTGACGGGCGCTGCCAGTGGCCTGGGTTTGGCCATGGCGCGGTTGTTTGTGGCCGAAGGCATGCATGTTGTACTCGCGGATTTACCGGGAGAGAGGCTCGATGCTGCCGTTCAAAACTTCGATGCAGGGCAGGTAACGGCAGTGCCCACCGATGTCAGCGATCCGGGTTCGATGGCTCAGCTGGCTGAGCGGGTCGGGGCTGAAGGTGGCGTTGATCTGCTGTGCAATAACGCAGGTATAACCGGGGACTTGCCTCGCTGCAGTTGGGAGCATGACCTGGCGAACTGGCGGCGGGTACTGGACGTCAATCTGCTTGGGGTGGTCAACGGATTGCACAGTTTTGTGCCGATGATGCTCGAGCAGGGCAGGGAGGGGCATATCGTCAACACCGCTTCCATGGGTGGCTTGATGGCCTTGCCTTTCATCAGTCCCTACGCAGCAGCCAAGGCGGCGCTTGTCGCACTCTCGGAGTCCCTGGATCTGGAACTCAAGAGTTTGGGTGCCGATATCGCCGTTTCAGTGCTGTGCCCAGGGCTGGTGCCCACGGGGTTGACCGGGCCAGGGAGTGACCATGTCGAATCCCGGGCAGCGCCTCCCGGCGCAACAGCGAAAGCCTTTCATGAACACGCGCAGAAAGCCTTGCACAGCGCATCAGTGACGGCCGAACAAGTGGCGATGCAGTTGTTGATCGCCATTCATGAAAAGCGCTTTTACGTGCTGACCCACGAAAACTCTCTCGAACTTGCCGGCCAACGCTTGCAGCGGCTGACACGCGATTGCTCACCCCATTACCGGAGCTCACAAGCATGACCCTTTCGCCTTCAATCCAGAATCCGCAAGCACTGCCAGGGTGGTCTGCGGGCGAGTCCGATACGGTCAACGATGTGGTCCGTCGTGCGGCCCGTGAATTCGGTGACAAGCCGTTCCTTGATGTTCTGGGACAGGTGCTGACCTTCAACGACATCCAGCGTGAGGCCTGTCGTCTCGCCAATGGCCTGGCTACGCTGGGTGTGGTCAAGGGCCAGACAGTCGTGACGATTCTCGACAACAACTGCGATGCGGTGTTGATGTGGTTCGCCCTGAACAAACTGGGTGCCATCAGCGTGCCGGTGAACACCGCGTTCAAAGGTGAATTTCTTCGTCATCAGATTGCCGACGCCAATGCAGCGGTGGTCATCGCCGAAACCGTTTATGCCGAACGTGTCGGCCTGATTGCCGATCAGTTGCCGGACTTGCGCGTCCTTGTCCATCGCGGTGAAGCGCCTGCTGAATGCCTAGGTGACAAGCAGATCGTCGCCCTGGAAAGTCTGCGCAGCGACGATATCCGTGATCCTGACGTCAAGGTCGCACCGGGCGATCTGACCATGCTGATCTACACAGGCGGTACCACCGGGCCGTCCAAGGGCTGCATGATCAGCCACAACTACGCCTGTAACGAAGCGCGGCAGATGATCATCTGCTTGGGTCGCACGTCAGAGTCGATTACCTGGACGCCGTTACCGCTGTTTCACCTCAATGCCACGGTGACCACGGTGTTGTGCAACTTGATGATTGGCGCGCGCGCGGTGGTCTATCCACGTTTCTCGGTGTCGGGCTTCTGGCCGGACATCGAGCGCAGCGGCGCCAATGAGGCGAACCTGCTGGCTTCAATGGTTCCGCTGCTGGCGGGTGCGCCTGACAACGACGCGATGAAGCGTTGCTACGGGCAACTGGACAAGGTCTACGGCGCGCCATTTCCACCCGAGTTGCAGCAACGCTGGCGTGAACGCTTCGGCGTGCGGCATGCCGTAGGTGGGGCAGGTTTTGGCCTGACCGAGTGCGCCATCGTGACCATGTTGCCGTTCGGTGATCCTTACAAGCCCAACTGTGCCGGCAAGCGTTGCGACTCCTTCGATATT
This sequence comes from Pseudomonas sp. NPDC087336, assembly GCF_044744285.1. Taxonomy (NCBI): domain Bacteria; kingdom Pseudomonadati; phylum Pseudomonadota; class Gammaproteobacteria; order Pseudomonadales; family Pseudomonadaceae; genus Pseudomonas; species Pseudomonas sp. NPDC087336. The sequence continues at coordinate 53,193 of NZ_JBIUYA010000006.1, forward strand.
CGCGTGGTCGATGACAACGATGTCGAGTTGCCCTATGGCACCCCGGGCGAGCTGATTGTGCGTCCACTCAAGCCACACGTGATGTTTGAGGGCTATTGGAATCGTCCCGCCGACACACTCAAAGTCATGCGCAACATGTGGTTCCACACGGGCGACATCGGCATGATCGACGAAGAAGGCTTCTTCTTTTTCCTCGACCGCAAGAAGGATTACATGCGCCGTGGCGGGGAAAACATCTCCAGTTATGAGATGGAAAAAACCTTCGCGGCGCATCCGCAGATCGAGGATGTCGCGGTCCATGCCGTGTTTTCCGAGTTGTCCGAGGATGAAGTCAAGGTCACCGCGGTACTGCGTCCGGGCAGTAGCGTAACTGAGGAGCAGCTGTGTCGCTGGGCCATCGACCGGGTGCCCTACTATGCGGTGCCGCGCTACATCGAGTTTCGCACTGAAGTGCCGCGCAGCCCGGTCGGGCGGATTCTGAAGTATGAATTGCGTGATGAAGGGGTGACTGCTGCTACCTGGGATCGGGTCAAGGCCAACGTGACGTTTGACAAGCGTTGAAGGCAAGGTGATGATCGGTAAAAATAACAATAAGTCAGTTATTGGGTTCTGAGCGGTGAAGTGTGCAGCGCGATATTCGCTTAATACTTCTCGATCCTTGAGCGCTTGCTAGCTGAAAAACTGAAAAAAGCTGATGGAGTGTCTGCATGTCTCGCTCATCTGAAAAGCCTGGAACGTCCCTGGCCATCAATTTTGCCGAGTTTCGCTTGGGGTGGAGGGTGCTCATCCTTGCCCTGATCGGCATTGGCACTTCCGTCAGCGTCGCGCCGCTGTATGCCTTCGGTTCCATGATCGTGCCCTTGCAAGAAGCCTTTGGCTGGACTCGAGGTGAAATACAGCCGGCCATTTCCTTTTTGTTCGCAAGCTCGGTGATCTCCATCCAGATCACCGGCTGGTTGTTCAAACGCTACGGAATTCGCCCGGTGACATTGTGCTCGCTGGTGGCCTTGGCGCTGGGCTATGCGCTGATGACCTTCAACACTGGCTCCATCTGGCAGCTGTACGGCGGTTACGCGCTGCTGGCATTTGCGGGGCTTGGGACCATGCAGGTGACCTGGACGCAATTGGTTAACCTGTGGTTTGACCTTAACCGGGGCCTGGCCTTGGCGATCATTCTCTCCGGCACCGGGCTCGCTGCATTGGTACTGCCGCCGTTGTTGAGCTGGGCGATCGGGCAATGGGGCTGGCGCGCAGGCTATTGGGTGCTGGGTCTGTTGCCGTTGTTGGTGACGTTGCCGCTGTCGCTGTGCTGGCTGTCCACCGCGGCGCCGCTGGTCAAGCAAATGGCCGTGGCTGTCGGCGCTGATGTCGAAGCGGTCAAGTTGCCGGGCATGGAGTTGCGTCAAGCCGCGCGGTCACGGCGCTTTTGGGTCTGTAACTTTGCGCTGCTGCTGGCGGTTACGGCGATGATCGGCATGGTGATCAATACCGTGCCCATGCTGCGCGATAAAGGACTGTCGGCGGCGGATGCGGCCAGCGTATTCAGCATTTATGGCGTTTCCCTGGTACTCGGCCGGGTCGTGGTCGGTTACTTGATCGATCGGTTATGGGCACCGGGCGTGGCCTTTGTGGTGTTGCTGACCCCGGCCTTTGGCTGCCTGATTTTCATGACCCAGAGCGACATGCACATTTTGATGCTCGGCTCGATTCTGGTGGGGCTCGGTGCCGGTGCGGAAATGGACATCGCGGCTTTCCTGATGGCGCGTTATTTCGGCATGCGCGACTACGCCAGGGTCTACAGCCTGCACATGGGCGTTATTGGCCTGGGCAGCACCCTCGCACCCTTTGGCTTTGCGATTCTGTTTTCCCGCACCGGCACCTACGACTCGATGCTGACCTATTGCGTGCTGGCTTTCCCGTTGTGTTCGGTGTTGTTGCTGACGCTGGGCCGCTATCCGCGCTTCGACGGCACGGCGACGCCTGAGCGTTCACCCGCAGGCGAGCCATTGGCCATGGGCCAGCCCGTTTCTCGAACCTCGCTTTGAAGGACAGGATAAACCTATGGCAGACGGTGCAGCTTTCCTGGCCAATCTCATGGCGGACCAGGGTATTGATCCCTTGATGCAGCACCTGGAAATTCTCGGGGCGCCGCAGATGTACGAGGAGGGGGCGCGACTTCAGGTCCGGCTCAAGGGTTTCCACATGAACGGCGGTGGCAGCGCCCATGGTGGGCTGATAATGACCCTGATGGATGTGGTCATGGCCTGCAGCACCTTCGCTTCCGGGCGCGACCAGCATTGCGTCACCGTGGAGATGAAGAGCAGCTTCATGCGCCCCGGCGGGGTGGCGGGTGACGTTCTGAATGCGCAGGGTTTCCTGCGTTCGAGCAGCCGTTCACTGGCGTTCTGCGACGCTGAGGTGCGCAATGAAGCGGGTGAGTTGCTCGCTACCGCCTCCGGTACGTTCAAATACATCAAGCGACCGGTTTCCGTTCTCTGACAACCTGCCGGGAAATCCGATGAACCTGTCTGATGTTGCGCAAGCCCGGCTCTGGAATCAGCAGGTATTGGCGGACCTGCTGTGTCTCACTGAACAAGGTCCACTGGTTTTTACCGGTGACGTTCACGATGCCAACCTCAATGGCCGCGTTTTTGGTGGGCAACTGTTGGCGCAGGCTTTTCTGGCGGCCCGGCACTGTTGCCCGGACAAGCAGCCAGCGACGCTGCATTGCCTGTTTTTGCAAGGTGCGCTGCCGACGCTGCCGATTACCTATCAGGTGACGCCGCTGCAGGAGGGCAAGCGCTTTGCCAGCTATCATGTCAGTGGGATGCAACAGGCGCGGCGCGTGATCGATGTCCAGGTCAGCTTTCAGGTTCCCATTGAAGGCTTCTTTCATGTTGAAGCGCCGCCGCAAGTGCCGGACCCTGAAGAACTGCCCATGATGACTCAGTTGCGTCATGGCGACCGGGCGGACTGGGGGCGGTTTGAAAAAAGCTGCGCGCAGTTGCGCATCGTCGAACCGCAGCGCTACCTGTGCCAGCCTTCCAGTGCGCCTAACCTGGTGTTTTGGGTAAAGCTGCACGAACGCTTGCCTGAAGATGACGCAGTGCAGGCGGCTGGCCTGGCCTATCTCAGTGATTTTTGGGTCAATAGCGCAGCGATTCTGCACCATGTCGCCCTGGTCGAGGCGCGTGACCGTCTGTTTATCGCCAGCCTTAATCATTCCCTCTGGTTTCATCGCCCTTGCCGCGCCGATCAGTGGCTGCTGTTCGTCTGTGACAGCCCCAGCCTGCAAGCGGGGCGTGCCTTGTCCAATGTGCGGATCTATGACCGGCAGCGACAATTAGTGGCGTCGATTGCACAGGATTGCCTGATGGGCGAGCGCGATTGAATCAGGTTGTTCGTCCCCTTGCCATGTCACTTGCGCCTGAGGGCTCTGGAGCGTATCGCGGTGAAAAAATTTCGGGTTATCGTCTGTTATACCGGCGGCGTCGGCCGTCAAATCATCCGCCTTCTCAATGGTCACCCCGGAATGGAGCTTGTCGGTATGCTCGTCCATGACGAAAAGAAGAACGGCGTCGATGCAGGCCTCCTGAGCGGCATCGCGGCCATGGGCATTACGGCGACATGCAATCTGGAAAAGCTGCTCGCCGTGCCGGCCGATTGCGCGTTATGGCACGGTAAATCGTGGAGCCCCGATATTGTGGAGCGTTTCCTGCGCCGCGGTATCAATGTGTATTCCGGTATTGGCGGTTGGTACCTGCAAGGAGAACCGGAACTCGCGGCACTGGAAGACGCTTGCCAGGCGGGCAATACCACGTTGGTTGCCGGAGGCAATATCCCCGGTTTGATCAGTGATGTACTGCCCTTGTTCGTTTCTGGATACGCCGGCCGGGTCACGTCGATCCGGGCCTGGCAGTGCGGCTATAACGCCCACTATCCGTCCGCCGCGCAATTGAGTCAGGGTCGCGGATTCGGCATTCCAGTGCAGCAGCAAACGAGCGGCGCCATGGTGGACAACCTGTGGCTTTGGGGCATGCGTCAATCCGCTCGCATGGTGGCCGACGGCCTGGGGCTGGTATTGGATGATGTGAAAATCACCAACAAGGAATACGCGCTGGCCCCGGAAGATATGGTGCTCCAGGCCAGTGGACTGCACATTCCTGCTGGAACCCCGGCCGGGGTGAGATGGACCTTCACCGCCTATTCCGATGGTCGTCCTTTCCTTGAAATCGTGAACGAGCAGGTTGCCCGTCTGGCGCTCGGCCCGGGCTGGCTGCAGCGGGCGGACGAACCCAACTGGCGGGTCAAGATTGAGGGGTCACCCCGCATCTGCTGTGAGCTCTCGGCTCAGGCGGGTGAAGATGGGACGGATCACGCTGCAGCGCTGAACGCCGCGCGGGCGGTCAATTTCGTGCCGGGGGTCGTGGCAGCGGCACCCGGCTGTCGCTCCATCCTCGATCTGCCGGCGCCACACGCCACGCATTTTGCGTTTTGCTGATCAAAAAAAAGGGCCCGCGACGGCCCTTGAAGTGATGCGCGTTGCCCTCTTCTAGTGTGCCGGGTAGTGGCGTTGGAGGAACTCGATAATGGCGGCATTGAACAGGTCGTTCTTGTCGCCAGCAACCATATGACCTGCGCCTTCCACGTCGACGAAGGTCATATGAGGAATCATCGCCTGCAATTCTTGTGCGCCCTGAGGGCTGACCACGTCGCTTTGTTGTCCGCGCACCAGCAGGGTTGGAATATTGATCTTGCCAGCGGCGTCCTGCATCCGTTGTGCTATGCGGGCAACCTTCTGACGATGATCTCCGGCCATGAAACGCGGGTCCCAGTGCCAGTACCAACGCCCGTCCTCACGCAGCCTGAGATTCTTCTCCAGCCCGCGGGTATCGCTCGTTTGCTTGCGATGAGGGTTGTAGGCGCTGACGACCTGAGCCGCCTCTGTCAGCGAGCTGAATCCATCGGCATTGCCGGTCATGAACTGGAAGATATGTTCAATTCCTTCAAGTTCCAGGCGCGGGGTGACATCGACCAGAATCAGACACGAAGCCAGCCTCGGGTCCGATGCACAGGCCAGCAATGAGTTGACCCCGCCCATCGACGCACCCACCAGCGCAGGCGCCGCTCCCAAGGTGTCGATGACCGAAAGCAGATCGTCGACTTGGGATTGCGGGCCGTAATCGCCGTTTTCGATCCAGTCCGATTGCCCGTGCCCTCGGGCATCCAGGGAGATTACCCGGTACCCCGCGCCGGCCAAGGTCCGATGTGCCCGTGACCAGGAGTGGCGGGTCTGGCCACCACCGTGCAACAGCAAGATCGGTGGGCCGTCCTCCGGTCCGGAAACATCGGCGGCCAGGCGATTGCCGGTACCGCCGGTGAACCAGACAGGTGTAGGTTGCATGGCAAACTCCTTGGCCGCCGTCATTTAGCGTTTGGCCAGTTTCAGGCCGGACTTTTCCCGGTCCCACGTGGTGGCGGTCACGCCTTCATCGCGCAGCTGGAACTTGTAGATGCGTCCCAGCGGGCTTTTCGGTAGCGCCGAGCGATACTCGATGTAGCGAGGTACCGCGTAGTAGGGCATCTGGTCGGCAGCCCAGCGGCACAGATCTTCCTCGCTGAGGGCGTTGCCTGGCTTGAGGGTAATGGTGACCTTCAGTTCATCCTCGCCCAGGTCTGAGAGCACGGCGTGAGCGGCCACCTCGTCGACCGTTTCGTGCTGAAGGAATGCACTTTCCACTTCGAAGCTGGAGATGTTCTCGCCGCGACGCCGCAGATAGTCTTTCTTGCGATCGACGAAATAGAAGAAGTCATCCTCGTCGAATTTGCCGATATCGCCGGTGTGGAACCACATGTTACGCATGACTTTGAGCGTGTCTTCCGGACGCTTCCAGTAGCCATCGAACATGACGTTGGGTTTGCGTGGGCGAACAATGATTTCACCGGGTGTGTTAGGCGGCAGCTCGACATCGTTGTCGTCGACGATGCGCACGTCGAAGTCTTCGGTGTTGCGCAGGCCGGAACTGCCCGGCTTGCCAACCGTACCGAAAGGCAGAATGCTCGGCAGCGAGCACTCAGTGAGCCCAAAGCCGCCGCAGACGGTGTGAGTGACACCGAATCGTTCCTTCCACTGGCGCTGCACGGCCTCGGGGAACGGCGCCCCCCAGACGGCCTTGACCTGGCCGCGGCAGCGCAGGCTGGATTCGTTGTCCGGCGCGCCTGCCAGCATGGGCATCATCGCGGCGAGCAATTGCACATCGTTGGCGCCGGTACGTTCGATCTGCGGCCAGAAATTGGACACCGAGAAGCGCGGGTAAATGGCGATCCGGGCACCGACCATCATGTTGGCAACGACCGTGGTGGCCACCGCATTGAGGTGGAACAGTGGTAGCGGCGACCAGGTAATGGTGTCTTCCTGGCGATTGGTAATCACCAGCATTTGCCGCGCCAGGCTGCACGTATAGTTGTGGCTGACCATGCAGCCCTTGGAAGGGCCGGTGGTGCCGCCGGTGTAGATCAGCATGGCGAGGTCATGGGGCATGACTTGCACGTCCGGCTCGCTGGCGTCGTCGCTTAGCAGGTCATTCCAGGCCAGCAGTGTCTGCTTGATGCTTACGGTCGGTACGGCACCGCGGTGAACCAGGGTGGTGAGCTCAGGCAGCCTGTCAGCAATGGCCGCGACCCGATCGGCGTAATCGCTTTCGGCGATGACCACGTTGGCGGCGGCGTCGCCCACTTGATGACGCAGAAACTCACCCTTGAGTGCCGTGTTGACCGGCACACTGACGGCACCGAGTTTATTGATGGCAAACCAGATAAAGACAGCGTCGGCGGAGTTATCCAGCAGCGTTACCACGGTCTGGCCTTTCTTGACCCCAAGTTTGCTCAAGCCATTGGCCAGGCGACAGGCGGTCTGGTTGATATCGGCAAAGCTGTAGGTGTCGCCCAGAAAATCCATGAACTGGCGGTCACCATATTTCTCGGTAGCGCGCTGCAAGACGGCGTTGATGGTGTCTAGCTGGTCAGTGCTCCAGCCGGGTTCACGTGCTGCCATGGATCTTCACCTCGAATATTGTTTTTGTAGGTGCCTCTCCACGCTCGGGACGAGAGCAGAGATTTCCCGCTATCTTAGCGCCAGTTCCAGACCTGCGTAACACCCGCAATCCCCAATAACTGACTGTTTGACATTTTTTAGAGTCTGCCGCAGTGTTGCAGGTGGGTCAATACTCAAGACCCTGACAATTGCATATCGCCAAATCCGAAACGGAGAGCGGCGGTGACTCGAGATCAAAAACTAGAGGAATTTTCATGACCACGGCTCCAGAGCGCCAAGCGATCATCTCCGGCATCGGGCAATCGGCAGTGGGTCGCAGGCTGGGACGTAGTGGCCTGGACCTGACACTGGAAGCCATATTGGCGGCCCTTGAGGATGCCGGCCTGGACCGCAAGGACATCGACGGTGTTGCCAGCTGGCCAGGCTACCGTGCCGATATGCCGGCGTTTTCCCCTGTGTCCATTGGTCAGGTTAAGGAATCGCTGGGGCTGGAGCTGGGTTGGTACAGTGCCGGTAACGAAGCGACGCAGATGAGCGCCTTGATCAATGCTTGTATGGCAGTCGCTTCGGGTCAGGCCAGGCACGTCATCTGTTTTCGCACCGTCACCGAATCCAGCGCGTTGGCCACGGGCGTGCGCTCAAGCTCCGTAGGAGGAGAAGGGCGTGTATCGGGCTTTGGCGAATTCCAGGTGCCGTTTCAGGCGGCCTCGGCCGCCAACTGGGTGGGGCTGGTTGCCAGCCGTTACTTCCACGAGTTTGGCGCAACCCGCGAGCAGCTGGCGGCGGTGGCGCTCAATGCCCGGCGCAATGCGGCGCTCAACCCCAAGGCGGTCTATCGCGAGCCGCTGAGCATGGAGCAGTACCTGGCATCGCGGATGGTGTCGACGCCGCTTTGCCTGTACGACTGCGACGTGCCGGTGGATGGTTCGACGGTGCTGATCGTTTCTCACCGTGATACGGCGCCGGACTTGCGCTCGCGGCCGGTCAATATCGAATCAATCTGCGGCCCGTTCACCGGCCGCGACGCTTGGGATCAGATGGGCGATCTGACGCGCTATTGCGCCGAAGAGGCGGGTCGGCGGCTTTGGCAGCGTACCGACTACAAGCCTGCCGATGTGAAGGTTGCCGCGCTGTATGACGGCTTCAGTTTTCTCAGTCTGCTGTGGCTGGAAGGGCTGGGCTTCTGTGGGCGCGGTGAGGCCGCGGCGTTCGTCGAAGGTGGTCAGCGTATTGCCTTGGACGGCCAGTTGCCAATGGCCACCCACGGCGGCCAACTGTCGGCCGGACGTCTTCATGGGCTCGGCCATGTGCATGAGGCGGTGGTCCAGTTGCGTGGCGAAGGCGGGGCCCGGCAAGTACCGGGTCAACCGCGCCTGGCGGTGGCGAGTAATGGCGGTGGCCCATTGGCCGGGGCCGTGCTGCTGTCCAGCGAGTAACTGGCGCCCGAAGGCTTGCGGATTGCTTACCGCAAGCCTTCGGATGCTGCTCAAGCGTGGTAGAGGTTCCATTCTCCGGTGGTGGGCGACCGGGTCCAGCCACTGGAGGCGATGGCACCGCCGTCCACCGGCACGGTCAAGCCGGTGACATAGGACGCCATGTTCGACACCAGAAACACCACAACGCCCGCCAACTCATCGGTCGATCCGGTGCGCCCAAGCGGGATGTAACGATCGCGGGCGGCTTTGCCCGCTTCGCCGCCGGCTTCCATATAGGGCCTCAAGCCGTCGGTCATGATCATGTCCGGCGCCAGTGCATGCACGCGAATGCCATGCCCGGAAAGCTCCAGCGCCATTGAACGGCTGAAACTGATCATGCCGGCCTTGCAAGCGGCATACACGGCAAAGCCCGGCGCCGCGCGCAAGCCTTCGCTGCTGGCGATATTGATGATGGTGCCGCCCTGGCCGGCTTCCACCATCACCTTCGCGGCTGCCTGGGTGGCGGTCAGCATGCTGATGAAATTGAAGTCGATATGACGCCGCCAGCTGCGCTCGCTTTGCTCCAGAAAACTGCTATTGCGCACGCCACCGGCGTTATTGACCAGAATGTCGAGGCGGCCGAAATGCTCGGCTGTCCGTGCCACGGCGGCAGTGATTTGCTCCGTGTGGTTGACGTCGGTTTCCAGGAACAGCGCCTGGCCGCCTTCTTTCTCGATGTTTTGCACCAACTGCTCGCCGCTCGCCCGGTCGATATCGGCGATGGCCACGCGGGCGCCGAAGCGGGCCAGGTTCAGGGCAATGCCGGCGCCGATGCCATTGGCGCCAGCGGTAATCAGGGCGACTTTGCCGTCCAGACGAATGTCATTGGGTGTCATGAAGTGCTCCTTTGTTGTGAGTGGCCTCAGCCTCTGAGTTCGGCTCGACCGTTATTGATGACCACTACATCGCGTTCAACACTGCGAACCCGGAAAGAGATGACCGGGCCATCGACCCAGATCTCCGTGCGGAAGGTTTCACCGGGATAGGCCGGGGCGGTGAAGCGCCCGAAGATGGACGCAATCTGACGTCCATCGAATGCACACACCGCTTGCATGATCGCACGCCCCGCCAGACCCCAGGTCGCCAATCCGTGCAAGATCGGCCTTTGAAAACCGGCTTTGGCGGCCACCTGCGGATCGGCGTGCAAAGGGTTCCAGTCGCCATTCAAGCGATAGAGCAGCGCCATGTTTTCGGCAGTCACCAGATCGATGATGTGTTCGGGGGCACGCTCAGGCACGGCGTGGGGCGCCGGGGCACTGCGTTGCGGACCGCCGAAGCCGCCGTCGCCGCGCGCCAGCATGGTCTGGCTGATGGTGCACACCGGCTCGCCACTGTCAGCCTCCAGAATGCGTCGCTCATAGGTGATCAGTGCGCCTTTGTCCGCACCCTTGTCGATGATATCAACGACCCGGGATTTGCCGATAACCCGGGCTTCTGCGGGTAATGGTTTGTGCAAGACCAGGCCTTGCTCGGCATGCACGATGCGCACCCAATCAAGCCCTGTGTCGAGGGTGCGCGGCCAATAGCCGGGGTGAGCGAGCACCACGCCCATTGTGGGTACTGCTCGCAACTCGGCCTCATACACCAGGAGCAGCTGATCGGCGTCCAGCGGATCGCTGCCGTAACCCAGGCTCAGGGCGTAAAGAATGCTGTCCTTGTGGGTGTAACTCTGCTGTGTATCGGGGATCTGCAGATCCAGCAGCTTGTGGTAATCGATGGCCATGGTTCGGGTCCTCTGGCTGACAAAAAGCAAGGGTTAGGCAAGCAGCGCGCGCAGTGTGCTGATCAATGCGATGGGCTGGTCGAACATCAAGTGGTGGTGCCCGTCGGGTATGGCGATGGGGCCGCGGGCATCCGTAAGGTGGTTGACGATGCGGTGAGCCATGGCTGGGGAAACGACGACACTGCGTTCACCGAACACGTACGCGACGGGACGCTTGATCCTGGACAAGAGCTGCTCGCCGTCGGCTTCGCGTGCGCCACCGGGTGGCAGATTGGCGTCGAACTTCCAGCGCACGCCGGTGGCCGTCGCGCGCACTGAATGCCTGGCCACATGTTCGACCAGGCAGGGCATTGCGTCGGGCTGCTGCGGTAGCAGCCGGAAACGTGCAACGGCGCTTTCAATGTCCGGGTATTCACGGTCACCGCGAATTTTCGCAGGCTCCTTGACCGCTTCCTGATCGGAAAACACCACGTAGCTGTCAATGATGATCAGCCGCTCGAACAGCTCCGGACGATCGGCACAGGCACGTAGCACGCGGGAGCCTCCGTAGCTGTGGCCGATGGCAATCAAGCGCGGAGTGTCCAGCCACTCGGCGACGGCAATGACATCTTCGGCCAAGGTATGTGGGCCGTAGCTGACGCGGTGGGCGCTGTCGCCCATCCCTGACAGGTCCAGGGCGATGACCCGGTAGCGTTCGGCGAAGAACGGTGCGATGAAATCCCACCAATGGGCATGTCCGCGAAAGCCGTGGACGAACAGCAGAACGGGCTTGTCGAGCGCTTCGAAGTTCCAGGACAGCAGGTGCAGGCGGCTCCCGTTGGCTTCTATGACATGTGAGCGCCCCGGATTGTCCAACGCCCACTCAAACCAGGCGGGGCGCCCCGTGGATTCATTGGTTTGATGCTGTGGGGTTTCGCTCATGGGTAGCGGTCCTTTCAATGGGCGGTTTTCGGAATATTCCGAGCGCTATTGCAGCGCTCTGCAGCTTAGGCTAATTTGTCTTCATAGCTGATACTATGTTAGTTATTAATTCGAAGTCCAGACCAATCGCCGGTAACGACCGGACCGAAACGGAGTGCATCAATGGAGCGTTTTCCTCGAGGGCAGGTGGCAATCGTCGGCGCTGCCACCTACGGCATGGGCGATTCTCCGGGCATGCGATCGCTGGACCTGGCAGCCAAGGCCGCCGTCCTGGCACTCAAGGATGCCAACGTCAGCCTGCAGGAGGTCGATGCACTGTTCGTCTGCACACCAGATGACGCATTGTCAGGTTTGAGCGCAGCGGAATACCTCGGCATTCAGCCACGCTTTACAGAAAACAACCGCACCGGGGGCTCGGCCTTTCATTCCCATGTGATCGCGGCCACCCTGATGCTCGAAAGCGGTTATTGCGACACGGCATTGATCATCTATGGCAGTAACCAACGCACGGCATCCGGCGGGCTGGTTTCAATGCGCTTGCCGTCGCCTTACGAGAAGCCGTACAAGCCGCTGACGCCGCTTTCGTCCTATGCACTGGCTGCTGCGCGCCACATGCACCAGTACGGCACGACCCGTGAGCATCTGGCCGAGGTCGCCGTGGCGGCGCGCAAGTGGGCCCAGCTCAACCCGGAGGCGTTTGTCAGGGATGGATTGACCATCGAAGACTGCTTGAAAGCGCGGATGGTTTCCGATCCGTTGAGCGTGCGTGACTGCTGCCTGGTCACCGACGGTGCAGCGGCGATTGTGCTGACCCGCTCCGACCGCGCCCGTGACTTGCAGGCGCGTCCGGTATACCTGCTCGGTGGTGCCGCGGCGACCTGGTATTCGGGTGTCGACCAGTCGCAGGACCTTACCGTGACCGCTGCGCGTGAATCGGGCCAGCGTGCCTTCGCACTGGCCGGTGTCACCCCGGCGGATATCGACGTGGTGCAACTGTATGACGCCTTCACCATCAACACCCTGCTGTTTCTCGAAGACCTCGGCTTTTGCCCGAAAGGCGAGGGCGGTCACTTCGTGTCGGGCGGCAACATCGCCCCGGGTGGTTCATTGCCGGTCAACACCAATGGCGGTGGTTTGTCGTGCTGCCATCCCGGCATGTACGGGCTGTTCACCATCGTCGAATCCTGCATGCAGCTACGGGGTGAGGCTGGCCAGCGTCAGGTCACCAATGCGCGGTTGGCGCTGGCACACGCCAACGGCGGCACGCTTTCCAGCCAGGCCACGTTGATCCTCGGCACAGCTGAAACTCTTTGATCCACTGGAGATAGCCCTTCATGAGTACGACTGTCACAGGCACGCCAATGCAGCATGTGCACACCGAAATCCGCGATCGGGTCGCTGTCGTGACCCTTGACCGTGCGCCGGTCAATGCGCTCGATTCGGTAGCCATCCGTGAGCTGACCGCCACTTTCAATGCCTTGGCACGGTCCACCGAAGCCAGTGTGATTGTGTTGACTGCACCCGGCGACCGGTTGTTTTGTGCCGGGATCGACCTCAATGACTCAGCGCGCCGGCATGCCCGTACACCCGCCGAAGGCGACACCACGATCGATCTGCTCGATCCGGGGGCGGTCGTGCGCGAATGCTTCTGGTCCATTCTCGATTGTCCGCTGCCGGTCATCGCGGCGGTCAATGGCAAGGCCATCGGTGCCGGGCTGGTGCTGGTGGCGTGCTGCGATCTGATTATCGCGTCAGAGAACGCCACCTTCTCCGTTCCGGAAATCAAGGTCGGCGTGCTCGGTGGTGCACGGCACCTCCAACGGCTGGTCGGGCCGTTCAAGACGCGCAAGATGTTTTTCACGGGCGAGGCGGTTCCAGCACAAGAGTTCTATCGATTGGGTGCTGTCGAGGAGGTCGTCGCACCGGAGAAATTGATGGACGCAGCCCTGGGCCTGGCCGCCAGTATCGCTCGCAACAGTCCAATCGGCTTGCGTCTGGGCAAGGAATCGCTGACACGGGTCGAGGACCTGGGGCTCAAGGAAGGTTATCGTATCGAGCAGGATTACACCGGCCGGGTGACGCGCTACAACGATTCCACCGAAGCGCGCCGTGCCCAAATGGAAAAGCGCGATCCCAACTGGACCTGGAGCTGATATGAAAGCCTTCGAAGTGCAATGGACCGATGCCGACATCGCGCGGGTGATGCGCAAGGTCGAGGATTGCCGGTTACCCCCGGCTCCTGCCGGCACTGGTTGGACATTGGGCTGTGACAGCGAGTTTTTGCATCGATTGCAACGCCACTGGCTTGAGTCGTTCGATTGGCAGGCCTGCCAGGACCGGCTCAATCGTTACCCGCAATTCATCGCCGAGATCGACGGCCTGGAGGTGCATTTCGTCCATGTCAAAGGCGAAGCCGAAGGGCGTCGGCCATTGCTGTTGACCCATGGCTGGCCGGGCTCGCACCTGGAATTCTGGGACGTCATTGAGCCGCTGGCGTTCCCGTCACGCCATGGCGGCACTGCCGACCAGGCATTCGACTTGGTTATCCCAAGCCTGCCGGGCTTCGGTTTCAGCGGCAAACCATCGGGAGTCTTCAGCCAGCGTCAAACGGCGAACCTGTGGAACAAGCTGATGACTGAGGTACTTGGCTACCCGCGCTATAGGGCTCAGGGCGGCGATTGGGGCTCCATCGTCACGTCCTGGCTTGGCCTGGACCATGGCAAGCATGTCGAAGCGATTCATTTGAACATGCTGGGCTTTCGCTCGCTGACACCACCGCGAGACGACGCTGAGCTCAATTGGCAGCGCCAGGCCGAAGCCGCCCAGCGGACCTACAGCGGTTATGCAGCGGTACAGATGAGCAAGCCACAGTCGATTGCCTGGGCTGCAGCGGATAACCCCATGGGCCAGGCAGCATGGATACTGGAGCGCTTTCATGACTGGGCGGATTTGCGCCAGCGCAGCTTCGAACAGGTCTTCGACCTGGACACTCTGCTGAGCAACATCGTGCTGTATGTGATGACCGGCAGCTTCACCAGTGCGCTCTGGTATTACCCCGGCGTGGTCAAGGATGGTTTTACGCTACTGCCTGCCGGTGTTCGTTGTGAAACCCCGACGACGTTCGCCGAGTACTCGGGTGATGCGCTTACGCCTGTGGCTCCACGCAGCCGGATCGAGTTGGTCTACAACCTGGCTGACATGACGTCATTGCCTGAAGGCGGGCATTTTGCGGCGATGGAGGTGCCAGAGCATTTCGTTAATGACATCCGCCGCTGGGGCGCATCCGTGGTGACCCGCCGTTAGTCCGAGGGGCTCCGTGGCGATTGACGCGGAGCCTGGATCGGAATACAACTGACAAACAGTCATTTATTATTCTTGCAGTCGGGTACCTGCGGCCCGACTTGAGCACCATCAATAACAATAAGAGGATCCGTGGCGATGAAAGTCCGTCTACCCAACTTCGATTTTTCCAGTATTCGACCCCATTGGGCACCGGTCCATGAATTTGCCCAGAGCTACAATGCGTTTTCCACGGTACCTGCGCATATCGAGCCGTTTCTGGTCAAAGTCATGATGCGTGTCAAGGAGGCCCTGGGCGAAAGCCATCCGAAGTTGCGCGAGAGCATCGAGATTTTCAACAAGCAGGAAGTGCAGCACTGCAAGCAGCACGTGGCTTTCAACAAGATGCTGTACAAGTCTGGTTATGAAGGCATGCAGGCCCTGGAGAAACCTTACAAGGAGGATTACCAGCGTTTCCTCGACACAAAATCGCTGCGCTTCAATGTCGCCTATTGCGAAGGTTTCGAGGCCATGGGTTCGTCGGCCGGACAGGTCTTTTTCGAGGAACTTGGCGAGTACCTCGAAGGCGCCGACCAAGAAGCGGTGGACTTGTGGAAGTGGCACTTGGCAGAAGAGTTCGAACACCGGGAAGTGTGCTTCCAGGCCTATAAGGCGCTGTATGGCAACGGCCTGTTCGCCTGGTTGTATCGGGTCTGGGCCTTCGGCTATGCGGTCAAGCACATCGGTTCGCACACGGCGCGGGTGGCGGCTTACTTGACTGACAAAGATCGCGAAAGCATGACCGAGGAACAACGCTCGGCATCCATCGAGCGCCAGAAGCTGCTGAAGGCAAAAATTTCCAAGGCCAGCAAGAAGCGCTTGGTCAAGGTACTGTCGCCGTTCTACAACCCGGCAAAAATGATTCCATCCCCGGGCATGGCTGAATTGCTCGCGCGTTTTTCCTGAGTTCCAGGCAGCAAAAATTTCCAGGCAGCAAAAAGGGGAGCCCAGGCTCCCCTTTTTGCTGCCTGGAATTCAGGAAATTATCCGCCCAGTTGTTCTACGCGCTTGATAGCCGCCTCCAATTGATGGGCATCGACTGGGGGGGCGAATCGCGCAGCACTTGGGCTGACCATGGACTTCTCGGCCAGCTCGCGAATCTCTTTCTCGCTCGGCCGTAGCAGGTCAAAGTCTTGCAACAGCGTCGGCAGCCCGATCTCATGATAGAAGCCGATCAGCTCTTCTATGAACGCCAGTGGGCGATTTTCCAGCACCAATTGAACGAGCAAGCCGTAGGCAACGTGATCGCCATGCAGTGTGCCCTTGGCTCGCTGCAAATAAGAGAAGCCGCGAGCAATGGCGTGGGAAACCGACAAGCCACCGTTCTCGAAACTGATCGTGCTGAGCAGCACCGTGGCTTCCACCAGCGCCTCCAGGTCATCGTTGACCTGCTTGGCTTCGACGGCGCGCAACGCCGCGGCGGCATGTTTGCGAATGATGCTGTAGCAGGCATCGGCGGCCATCAGGCCCGTAAGGGATGCCGGGGTGCCCAGCAGCGTATGGGCGCCGGCGGAGGCGCAAGCTTGAGCTTCGAATTTCTTTGAGATGGCATCGCCAATTCCGGCGCGCAGAAAACGTGCCGGGGCATTGGCAATGACGCCAGTGTCGACCAGCACCAAGTCCGGGTTGCGTGGCAAATGGAGGATGTCCTGCATGATGTGTTCATCGTCGTACACGGCAATGGCGGCACTGGCAGGGCCATCGTTCGATGCGATGGTCGGCACACTGATGCTGCGCAAGCCCAGCTTCAAGGCGACCCCCTTGGCGGTGTCCAGAGCCTTACCGCCACCCAGACCCACCACCATGTCGGCACCGAACCGCAAACTGTCCTGAGCCAGAGCGGTAATGGCGGCATGGGTGATTTCCCCCGGAAAGACTTCAAGTGCACAGGCAACGTCGGCTGCCTTGAAGCTCGCCAGCACGCGGTCGCCCAGCAACCGGGCCATGTCGGCGTCGGTGATCACGAGGGCGCTCCTGCCCAGCACCTTGCAATGGCGGCCCAGTTCATCGAGTGCCGCATCGCCCTGAACATAGCGCGAGGTCGCCGCAAATATCCGCATGGGAAGCTCCTAAAAATGAATGTCAGTTGGTTATTGTATTTTTCTTGGCTTTTTTGGGCTTGCTTCGCTGTTTGTGGTGCTATACATTCTACATATAACTGACCAAATGTCAGCTTTATATGAGTTTAACAACAAAAGGCCCTTGGAGGATGATGATGAATTTCGCTGACTATAAGACGATTGCTTTCGAACGTCGTGGCCGTGTTCTGAACGTGACTTTCAACCAGCCAGAGAAGCTCAACAGCTTCGCCGGCGTGTCGCACACCGAGCTGTCCTGGTTGTTCTACGACTTGGTTGAAGATACTGAAAGCGACATCATTGTTGTCTCCGGCGCGGGCCGTGCCTTCAGTGCCGGCGGCGATATCGAGTACATGCAGTGGCTGCATGACAACCCGACCGAGTTCTATCGTTGCGTTCGCGAAGCCAAGCGCATTGTCAACGGCATGCTTGAGTGCGATAAGCCGATCATCGCCAAGGTCAACGGCGATGCAATTGGCCTGGGCGCCACCGTCGCGGTGTTCTGCGATGTGGTCTTCGCCGCCGAGACCGCACGCTTTGGCGATCCGCACAACAACGTCGGACTGATCAGCGGCGACGGTGGGCAGATCATGTGGCCGTACCTGATGGGCTATGCCCGCGCCAAACATTACCTGTTCACGGGTGAGAAGTTCACCGCTAAACAAGGCGTCGAGTTTGGTATGGTCAACGCCGCCATGCCAGCTGCCGAACTGGATGCCTACGTCGATGCCTACGCCGATAAACTCGCAGCCATGCCGGTACAGTCTCTGCGCTGGAGCAAATCGACCATCAACGTACCGCTGCGTCAGATGGCGGCGAGCATGATGGATGTGGGTATGGCTTACGAAAACGTTTCCTCGGCGAGCAAGGATCATGTCGAGGCCATTGCGGCCTTCCGTGAGAAGCGTACACCTAAATTCAATCAGCGTTGATCGATCATGCTGAGCGCCTCTTTCGCCCAGGCTGCCTTAGGTCGCCGCGCCCAGGAGGTGCCCAGCTGGTTTAGCCGGGCTATCGCCCAGGCGGGACAATCACATCGCGTCAGCGCCGAGGGTATCTCGCTTCATTACCTGAGCTGGTCGCCACTCAATTCTGACAAGCCGGTGTTGCTGTTTGTGCATGGCCTGCGTGCGCATGCCCATTGGTGGGACTGCATAGCGCCGTTCTTCGCCGAACACTACCGGGTTGTCGCCCTCGATCTGTCCGGGATGGGGGACAGCGGTCATCGTTCGGATTACCCGTTTCAGATCGCGGCGGCCGATATCGTCGACTTTATCGAACAGGCTGGCCTGGGGCCGGTCATTGCCGTAGGTCACAGCTACGGGGGAGCGCGGGTGCTGCGTGCCTGTGCAGATCGCCCTGATTTTTTCCAGCGGCTGATCATTCTCGATGCTCTGGTGGTTTATCCCGAGGACATCCCACCTTTCGATCCAGTCAAGCCTGCACCACGACGTTTTTACCCGGACCAGGCGACGGCGCTGGGGCGTTATCGCCTGTTGCCGGAACAGCCTGCCGCCTTGCCATTTATCGTCGATCACATCGCCCGGCATTCATTGGTTGAACATGAACAAGGCCTGTGCTGGAAGTTCGACCCGATGATGCCCTCCGGAGTCGCGCAGGAGGAGTTGGCAGCGAGCCTGCTGCCCAGGGTCAACCGGCCAGTGGACTTCGTCTATGGCGAGCACAGCGCAATCGTTTCCAAGGCCATGGCCGAGCGCATCGTGGAGGACCTTCCCAAGGGGCGCGGTCCGTTCGGTATGCCCGGTGCCCACCATCACATGATGATCGACCAACCTCTCGCGCTGATCGCGCTTCTGCGCGGCCTTCTTGCCAATGGAGCCAAATATGAATGACCTGGTTTTGCTGGAACGCCACGGTGCCGTGGCGGTTGTGACGTTGAACAATGCCAAGACTCGAAACGCTTTGTCCCGTGATTTACTCACCGTTCTCGCAGATTGTCTCGAGGCACTGAACGACGATGTGGAGTGCCGGGCCATTGTGCTCAATGGTGCCAATGGGCATTTTTGTTCCGGTGGCGATGTTTCTGGCATGTCGGCCGAGCGTCCACTACCCGTCGGTCGTGGACGGATGGTACTCGGCCATCGGGTGGTCAAGGCGATGGTTTCTGGCAACAAACCGGTGATCGCCGCGGTGCAAGGTTATGCCGCGGGCGCCGGGTTTTCATTGGCCGCCGCAGCCGACTATGTCGTGGCAGCGCCAAGCGCCAAGTTCGTTTCATCCTTTGCCAAGGTAGGGTTGGTTCCGGACCTTGGATTGCTCTGGAGTCTTCCACAGCGCATTGGTGTGGCGCAGGCGCGACGGTTGTTCTATAGCGCAGCGGTGGTCGAAGCCGAGGAAGGGTTGAAGCTAGGGATAATCGATACTCTGGTGTCCGAAGACGACGATTTGTTGCCTACGGCAGTCAGCCTGGCGCAAAGCTTTACTGCTCACGCGCCGCTTTCTGTGGCGCTGGTACGCTCTGCATTGTCTCGTGGAATGGGCACTCTTGATGAGGCGCTGGGCTACGAGATGGATAACCAGGCGGCGTTGTACCTGACCCAGGACCATCGCGAAGCAGTCGATGCGTTCATGAGCAAGCGCCCACCCAATTTCAGAGGGGTTTGAAAATGGCGAGGTCGCAGGCTGCACAGACCTGCGACCTCGCTGTAGTAGGGGTCAATGTTGTAAGTGAGTACTGAAGCGCTCCTTGAACTCAGTAGGTACTTCCACGACTTTCGAAGCGACAAAATCGAAGAAAACGAAGCCATTCTTTGCCAGTGCAATCACGCGCGCGTCGTGCTTGCGTGTAATGCGATAAATAAAATCCCCTCCATAGGTGTTCAGGTCCGTCACCCCCACTTCTATAAGCAATTGATCATTGAAATAAGCGGGCGCCTTATAAATGGTTGCCAGATCGGTGATCAGCGTACCGTGGCGACTGTTAGCGACATCCTCGGGTGGCATGCCGTAGTGGCACAGGAAAAGCGTACGCGCATCCGAAATCAAGGAAATCAGCCTGTCGTTGCCCAGGTGATTTCCAGCATTGATTTCGCTCATGCGCACCCTGAACGTTGTGCTGAAGCAGAAAGATTCTTCCGGAAGCTCAAGTTGCAAGCGCGGCATCTGTGGATCCTCAGGTCCTGGAGCGCGGCATGCCGAGTGCCTGTTCGGCAATCAGGCTGCGATGGATCTCGCTGGTACCGCCATAGATGGTCATGCCGATCGACTGCCGATAGCCCAGCTCCACATGCCCCAGCCCGGTGTTTGATTGCAGCAAGGTGTCGGGTGCGCAGAGGTCCATCAAATCGAGCGCATCACGCTGGTACTGTTCAGTGGAAAACAGTTTCGACATCGGCCCGAAGGCGGCGCGGCCAGGCACTTGCTCCTGTACGCCCCAAATGGTCCGGTAGCACAAGTCGCGGGCAATGGTCGTGTGTACCGCTACACGTGCCAGTCGCCGTTGTACATCGGCATTTGCCAACATGGGGTGGCCATCGCGCCGAGTGGATTGCGCCCATTGCAGCGCATGCTTGTACATGTTTTCGAAACTGATGCGGTATTGATCACCGCCGTGCTCCAGCTCCAGGGTCGCGGCCATGACTGCGGTGCCACCGTCAATTTCACCGACGCGATAGCGATCATCGACGACAACTTCGCTCAAGTAGGTGATGTTGGTCCGCTCATCCTGCAGGGTATGCACCGGATGGACTTCGATGCCCGGTAAGTCCATTGGCACCAGGAACAGCGTCAGGCCTGCGTGCTTGGGCACATCGGGGTTGGTTCGTACCAACAGGAAGACATAGTCCGCAAGGTTGGCGGCGGTAGTGAACATCTTCTGCCCGTTGATGACCCAGTTGCCGTCAAGGGTGCGTGTGGCACGCGTCTTCGCGGCAAAAACGTCGGAGCCGCACGACGGCTCGCTGAAGCCCAGGCAAGCCAACGCTTCGCCACTGGCAAAGCGGGGCAGGGCTTCTGCTTTGACGTCGTCGCTGGCGAAGCGCATGACGATCTGCGCTACCTGGTTGGTGATCGGGGTGGTGATGCGCTGCCAATTGTGCGCTTCGAACACTTCCTGCAAGGCGGCCATGTCAAAAGCGTTTTTGCCTCGGCCACCGAATTCGGCAGGCCAATGAGGAAACAGCAGGCCTGCATCGGCCAGCATGCGGTTAAAGCCGGCATGGTAGCCATCGACCGAATGATGGGCGTGAGCTTTCAATTCTTCGGTCAGATGTGTGCGGAAAAACGCTCGAACCTCTTCGGCGAACAGGGCAGCCTGCGGCCCGTGGCCGAATTCCAGATTGACCTCACCGACGTCTGGCAGGGCGACGGTGTGACCGTCACTCCACAAGCGTGCGGCGACCCTGTCCAGCTCAAGCTGCGGGTCGCCATTGAGCATCCCCCAGGCTTTCGCCCGGCGGTAATACAGTTGCACGTCGTATTCCAGCGAAACGCCGTAGCCACCGAAAGTATGCAGCGCACAGGCCACCGCACGCCCGGCAGATTGCGTTGACCACCACCAGGCCATCGAGACCAATGCAGCCGCGTCGGGTTGCTGCCGCGCGATGCTCCAGACCGCATGTCGTACCAGCAGTTGGCCGCCCTCGATTTCGGTCAGGGCATCGGCCAGTGGATGGGCGATACCCTGAAAACCACCGATAGCCCGACCGAACTGCTGGCGATCGCATGAATAAGCAGCGGCCAACTTCAATGCCTGGTGAGCAAGGCCCATCAGCATGGCTGCCTTGAGCAGTTTCCATTCTTCCACGGCTTGCTCGAAAGCGCGGCAGGACTCGGCACCGCTGGCGATTATGTGGCTCTCGACCGTGTGGTCATCGACAGCCAGTATCTGCAGGTTATCGGCGCCAAGATTGGCGCTTGGCGTTTTTGCCGCCAGACCCGTCAGCGCCAGAATGGCATCGCCCCGACGAACAAGCACGGCAATCGCGGCATTGGCACCCGGCAGGGCAATGGATCGCCCCGCGCCGTAGGGCTGCGGGGCGAGCGTGATCAGCTCTCCCTGTTTGGCCTGATCGAGCAGCGCTGTTGCGGCCGGGCTGTCGAGCTGTGCCAGCAGGCGCGCCGCTGGCAGCGATTCGGCCAGAGGCACCGAGACCAGATGGCGCCCGGCCTCTTCGGCAACCAGCAGTGCCTCCAGCAGTCCCATGTCTGAACCACCGGCGGACGGCGGAATGCGCATGGTGGTGATACCGGCATCCACCAGTTGCCGCCACAGGTCAACGTCGAACCCGCTGTCTTCTGCCGCGCGCACCCGTGCAGGGCTGGACTCAACGCTGAAAAGGCGGGTGACGGAGTTGAGCAACATTTGCTGCTCTTCGGATACGTTCAAGTTCATGGCAACCTCGCCTTGTTTCAGTTCGGTTGTGCGTAGAGCTTGCGCAGTTCGATCTTGTTGACCTTGCCGGTGACCAGCTTGGGCAGCGCATCGACCACGATGATTTTCTTCGGTTTCTTGTAACTGGCGATCAGTGCTCGCGTGTGTTCGATAAGGGCGTCTTCGCTGGTGCTCTCTCCCTGTTTGAAGGTGATGACCGCACAGACGCTTTCACCCCATTTGGCATCGGGAATGCCAATCACGGCACATTCGGATACCGCGGCGTGTTGCAGCAGGGCCTCTTCGACTTCCCGTGAATAAACGTTTTCGCCACCGGTAATGATCATGTCTTTCTTGCGATCGACCAGGTAAAGGAAACCATCCTCATCGAAGCGCCCCATATCACCGGTATGGCACCAGCCATCACGCAAGGTTTGCAGGGTGGCGGCGTTGTTGTTCCAGTAACCGCGGAACATCGCGCTACTCTTGGCGAGGATTTCCCCCGGCTGGTTCGGCAGGCACTCGTTACCGTCCTCATCGACCACCTTGGCCAGCAGGTTGGGGTAGGGCTTGCCCACCGAACCCAGGCGCTTGCGCTCCTGCTCAGTGCCGTCGGGTCGATGTTGGGCCGACGACAGCGAGAACATGCAGATTTCACTCTGGCCGAACAGGTTGACGAAGTTGCAGCCGTTGAACACATCGATGGCTTTTTTCAGCACCGGCACCGGCATGGGGGCCGCGGAGTAAATAATGGTGCGTACGCTGGAGAGGTCGGCCTGGCTTACGTACGGATGCTCGAGCACCATCTGCACCATGGTCGGTGCCAGCAGCAGGATGCTCAAGCGCTCCTTCTCGATGGCCTTGAGCACATCCAGCGGCTCGAACTGACGTTGAAGAAAGGCTGCGCCGCCACGTACGTGCTGCGACAGACTGATGACCATGCCGCCCAAATGGAACATGGGCATGACGATCAAGGTGACGTCCGGTTGCTGCATGTCGATCAACCAGGTATCGACCTGGACCAACTGCCGATACTCACGGTGGCCCCAGATAACGCCTTTGGGTTTTCCGGTGGTACCGCTGGTGTAGATCAGGCAGCAGATGTCTTCTTCGGTGGCGCGGATCGGAGGGCCGAGCGGATCGCCCGTGGCGATGAAGTCTTCATAACCGATTGCCCAGTCGCTTTCGCCATCGATGCAGACAAAGGTTTCCACCGACGGCATTTCATGGCGCAACTGCTCCATGATCGGCAGGTACTGTGCTTCGAAAAAGAACAGGCGAGGCGAGCCATCACGGACAATGCTGGCGATCTCGGCCGGGGCCAAGCGGAAATTGACGGGTGCGAGGATATAGCCGGCCCACTGGGTGGCAGCCATGATTTCGCCGAATTCAATTGAGTTCATCGAAAGGATCCCGACTCGATCCTGATGCTGCAACCCGGCGTTGTGCAAAGCCGAGCCGATCAGTTTCGCGCTGGACAGCAGCTCGCCGTGGCTGATGCGTTTCTCGTCCAGAATATAAGCCGGGTCATTGCGATAAAAGCGAGCGCGTTGTTCCAGGTCATCGGCGAAAGATAGTGGCAGATAATCACGCATACAAAGCGCCTCCGATGGGTTGTTGCAGGTTGCCGGCAGCGCGGGTCAGGTGGAAATCGCTGTCGCCAAAACGCTTTTCAAAAAGCACGGCAGCCTTGTAATGGTGGCCGACCGCATATTCGTCGGTGGTGCCGATGCCGCCATGTAACTGAATGCCTTGGCTGGCAACGAAATAGTGGGCTCGGGCGATAAAAACCTTGGCGCCGGACAGTGCCTGACGCCGGGTCTCGACTTCCCCTGAGTCAAACGCATTGATCGCGCTGAACAACATGGACCTGGCCTGGTCGGTTTCCACGAACATCTCCGCCATGCGATGTTGCAGGGCCTGGAATTGCGCAAGAGGCTTGCCGTATTGCACGCGTGTCTTGAGGTAGTCAGCGGTCATGGCCATGACTGCTTCCATGGAGCCAACGCTGGCAGCACACAGCGCCAGAATGGCGCGGTCGAGCCCGGCTTCAATGGCGTGCTGCACGGCCTCACCGCGCAATAACAGGTTTGCGTCGGTGACCTGTACGTCTTGCAAATGCAGATCCGCGGCGCGACTGCCGTCGATTAGCTCGTAGGTGTTGGCCGCCATCCCGACAGCCGTACGGTCGACCACAAACAGAGCCGCTTCGTTGCTGTCTTCAAGGACGGCGCTGACCAGAAAGCTGTCCGCTACGCCGCCATGGAATACGCGGTGCTTTTGGCCATTCAAGGCCCAGCCATCGGCGACACGTCGGGCGCTACTTCGCAGTTGCACCTGGTATTCATTGCGAGCGTCTTGTTCCTGATGGGCGAGGGCCATCACGGTTTCGCCGGTGGCAATCGATTCAAGCAGGCGCTGGCGTTCGCCGGTATTGTCACTTGTGCCCAGAATGCCTGAGCAGAGCACGGCGGTGTCGACCACAGGCTCGAGCAGCAGGCCATGCCCCAGGGGCTCCATCAACTGCGTCAGCTCGAAACTGCTGGCGCCCACGCCACCGTCCGCTTCGGCGATATCCAGCGCCAGCCAGCCCATTTCGGCGAAGTGCTGCCAGTGTTTGCGCGAGAAATGGGCGCCGCTGTTAACGGTGTGGCGACGCTCTTCGAATACATAACGTTCGCGCATGTAGCGCTCGGCACTTTCGGCCAGCAGCTTGTGTTCATCAGTGAGTTCGAAATTCATGGTCAAAACCCGAAAGCCAGTTTGGCAATGATGTTCTTTTGTACTTCCATGGCGCCGCCAAAAATGGTGCAGGCACGCAAGTACATGAGGTCTGCGGTGACGCCGGGAACATGGCCTGGCCACAGCGGATCGCCCGTCGGCTCGGCAAACGCCTCATCTCGGCTGTAGACCCGCAGGCTGCGCTGACCCAACGCGTCGCTCATCAGCTCGGTGAGTTTCTGTTGCAGGGATGAACCGCGCACTTTCAGTACCGACGCGCAGGCGGCAATGGGGTGGTGGCTGGGGGCTTCATGCAGCACGCGCAGCACTGACCATTCCAGCGCTTCAACTTCCAGGCGAACACCGGTGAAACGCCTTACGAATTCGGGATCCTGAAGCAGCGGCAAGCCATTCTTGTGCTCAGCACCGGCAATCAGGCGGATGCGCTCAAGGTCTGCGCGGGCCTTATAGATGTCGGCGCTGGAGGTGCGCTCGTTGGACAGCAGGAACTTGGCCTGGGACCAGGCCTGGTTGACCTCACCGATAATGTTTTCCCGCGGGACCCGTACGTTGTCGAGGAACACTTCGCAGGTCGAGCCTTCACCGTTGATCATCGGAATCTTCCGCACCGTGACGCCAGGTGACTTCATGTCGATGATCATCATCGAGATGCCCTTTTGCGGGCGGTCACTGTTTTCCGTACGTACAAGAAAGAAGCCTTGCTCGCAGTACTGACCTTCGGTGGTCCAGAGCTTTTGGCCGTTGACCACGTAGTGATCGCCGTCGAGCACACCTTTGGTCTTGAGTGCGGCGAGGTCGGAGCCCGCACCGGGCTCGGAGAAGCCCTGCGCCCACATTTCATCACCATTGCGGATCGGTGGCAGGTAGCGCGCCTTTTGTTGCTCGCTGCCATAGGTGTAGAGCACCGGGGCGAGCAGGCGCAGGCCTTGCCAGCGCAGCTCCGGGGCGCCGGCCAGTTTGCATTCGTACTCGAAGATGTGCGTCTGCAGATGGCTCCAGCCGGTTCCACCGTATTCGACCGGCCAATGTGGTGCGGCCCAGCCTTGCTCGTTGAGCACCCGGTTCCACCAGCGTCGGTCATCTTCGTTTGGCGGATGCATACCGGTGCGGCTGCGACGAATCACGTCATCGGTCAGTTTGTCTTTGAGAAAGGCCCGCACTGACTCGCGAAAGGCCAGGTCCTCGGGTGAGAGCGTCAGTTGCATGATGGTTTCCTTGGGCAAGATCCAGTTCGGTTGGGCATCAGCACGCCAGCGGGCGCATCGGCGCATCGCTGGCGCACAGGCCGAGTACGGTCTGATAGGCGTCGTGGACGGCATCGCCGATTCGTCCGCCCTTGCGCGCATCACCAATGGTCGCTACGGCGAGACCCGCCTCGAGCAAGTTATTGAGCAAGGTGTCATCGGGTCGGCGTCCCTGGGCGATCAGGACGCCGAGGGTCTGCAGTTCACTGTGTTCGCCGTCGTTGTGTTGCAATTGCACGCGGCCGTCTTCGGCAATGGCGACAATGCTGCTGTTATCGATGATGCGGATACGTGGGTTGCTGGCCAGACGCGTATTGAGCACGCCGCGATAGATCACCTCGGCCGAACGTGCGAGTTGTTTGGCCGGCGAACGGCTGACCAGTACCACGGCATAGCCTTTTTCACTGAGTAGCTCGGCAGTTTCACAACCCGTCTCGCCGCCGCCATAGACCAGCAAGGGCAACGTTTCGTCGACAGGAGGGAAGTTTTGCGTGTGCCCCATCAGCAATTCATAGGCATCGCGTACATGACTTGAGTCGATGCCTTTGATCGGCAGGCGCAGGGCTCTACCGCCGATTGCCAGCAACACGATGGCTGGGGCGCTCGGTCCGGATAGGGTGCTGGCATCGACATGACTGTTCAGGTGAACCTTCACGGCGCTTTTATCGAGCTGGCGAATCAGGTAATTCAAGTACCAGGTCAGCTTGTCCTTGAACGGCGGTGCGGCCGAGGCGATCAGGCCGCCGCCGAGGTCCTCGCGGCTCTCATGGAGTTCGGTGGCGAAACCGGCCTGCTGCAGCATCAATGCCGCAGCCATGCCACCAGGACCACCGCCGACGACAACTGCACGCTGGCCGCGAAGGCTGCCAGCGTCAGGCAATAGGTCGAGTTCATGACCGCTGCGCGGGTTCTCGGCGCAGCCAATGGTGCCGTGGGCGCCGGAGCTGATGGCGACGCAATAGTTGCACGAGGTGCAAGGACGTATATCCAAGGCGGCATCACGCCGCGCTTTGTTGGCCCACTCGGGATCGGCCAGCAGCGGGCGGCCCAGGGCGATCATGTCGGCATCACCGTCGCGGATGGCGTTTTCCGCCGTTTGCGGCCAGCGAATCTGCCCGACGCTGATGACCGGTACATTGACCGCTTCGCGGATGCGCCGCGAATAGGGCAGACGCCAGCCTTCGGGGGTCGACATGGGTTCGATGACCTTGTCAAAACTGGTCCAGCCCAATCCCATGGACACATGCAGTGCATCAACGCCGGCAGCCACCAGCTTTGGCGTGATGCGCACCATGTCATCGATATTGAGACCCTTTGGAGTGAATTCGTCTGCCGACAGTCGATAAATCAACGGACGGTCACCGATGCTCTGGCGTACTCGCTCGATTATCCGGCGTGGGAAGTTCAGGCGGCGCTCTTCATCGCCACCCCAGGCGTCATCACGGTGGTTGCTGTAAGGCGAGAGAAACGAAGTCAGCAAATAGCCATGGGCGCCGTGCAGTTCAAAGGCTTGATAGCCTGCCAGTACGCCCAGTTCCGCACTGCGGCCGAAGCGTTCGATCAGGTGTTCGATTTGCTCTTCGGTCATGCCGCGTGCGACCAGGCGTGAAGGGTCGGATCGCGAGGCGATATCGCTGGGTGCCCAAGGCATGCCATCCGTCACCAGCTCGCGTTTGGCACCCTGGCCGCCATGCTGCAATTGCAGGCACGCCACCGAACCGGCGCCGGTGATGGCTTCCACCAGTCGCTGATGACCGGCAACAAACGCCGGTGTTTCCAGCGTCAGCTGGCGGTGCTCGGAGCGGCCACTGGCAGCATCCACACAGCAGAACTCCACCACGATCATGCCCGTGCCGCCTTCGGCGCGCTCGCGATAGAAGGCGATCTGTTGTGGCGTTACCTGACCGTCATGCCCGGCCAGATTGGTCGACATCGGCGCCATCACCGTGCGGTTGGGAATGTCCAGGTTACGCAAGCGTATGGGTTGGAAAAGGTGTGGGTAAGGCACGGTGGACATCAGCTGACTCCTGGCTTTTTTGCTTGCCGCACACCTGCCCGGAGGGGCTTGGCGTGGTCGCATGAAAAAGCGGCTGGTTTATTGTTATGCAGTAAAGCTGACGATATATCAGTTATTTTTCGAATGCCAGTGGTTATTGTGTTGCATCTGACCGCTGGGGGAGGAGGGCGCGTGAATCCGGGAAAAACCAGTAGTCCATCTGGACTATTTCGTCGCGGTTCACTCACAGGACAGGCGGTGCTGTACGGGTATTTAACTGTCACTCAGTAATGAATTGGTTCTTGAGTGGAGGTCTTTTGTTATGATTAACAGATTGAAAAATAAGTAAAAAGGTAAAAAAACAAAAAAAATCAGGAGAAAACGTCTTGTCAATAGCTGACGATCTGTTAGCTTGTGTCTTAGCGGTTCTGAAGGATCGTCATTGACAGTGTCAAGGCCAAATGCTCTATTTGCGCTCGTCCTTGCTGCAGTCATTTGGTCTTCGTGCCCAGTGTCTAGGCCCTCGGTTGCAGAGGGTCATAGCCGAAAATAAGAAACCGATTCGAATCGGAGAGGCAGGCAGTGAAAACAACCACAAAACGCAGCGTTAGCGGTCGAAGTGTCAGTTCCATTAAACCGGTCTATGTGTCTTGTTCAATTGCGTTGCTGCTGGGGGCGGCTGTTGGCAACGAAGCGTTGGCGTTTGAAGTCGAAACGGGCAACCCTGATGTTAGCGTCCGTTGGGACAATACCGTTCGCTACAATGCCGGCTGGCGGATGGAAGGGCGCAACGACGATTTTGATAACTCGCCGTTCTACGACGATACGGAACACAAGTTCGATAAAGGCGACATGGTCACCAATCGTGTTGACCTCATCACCGAACTGGATGTCGCGTGGAAGCAGAAGCATGGTTTCCGCATCAGTGCTGCTGGCTGGTATGACGATGCTTATCAGGACAGTGCAGAGCCCAATCCGAACCTGGTAGGCAGTGGCAACTACACCAACAATCACTACAACGGCTATGCCAATCGCTACATCGCCGGGCCATCCGGTGAATTTCTTGATGCCTTTGCGTTCACTGGGTTTCAACTCGGCAGCGTAGGCGTCAACCTGAAGGCCGGTCAGCACAACGTCTACTGGGGTGAATCGCTGTTTACCCTCGGTAACTCTATCGCTTACTCCCAAGGTCCGGTTGATACCATCAAGGCTGCTACCAGCCCTGGTGCGGAAGCCAAAGAGTTGTTCCTGCCGCTCAAGCAAATATCCACGGATGTCCAGCTGACTGACGAACTTTCGTTTGGTGCGCAATACCTGCTGGATTGGAAGCCGTTTCGCCTGGTGCCAGGTGGTACCTACTTCTCGAATGCTGACGGAGCTCGCTCCGATTTTGGTTCGCCAGCTGCGATCTTCCGAATTCCGAATGGCGACGACATCGAGCCGGACAGCCACGGTGACTTCGGCGTGAACCTGCGCTGGAGCCCCTACTGGCTGGAAGGTACGGCCGGGGTCTACTACCGCAAGTTCGGTGAGAAACTGCCTTGGAGTTTTACCCAGGTCGGTATCGTACAAGTGGCGCCTGGCCGCTTCGCCGGTGTGCCCAACGCCATTCGCTATAACTATGCTCGTGACACCGAGCTGTACGGCCTGAGTCTCACCAAAAACCTCGGTACGGTTAGCGTTGCGGGTGAAGTTTCTTACCGTAAGAACACAGCGTTGAACTCGGTGGCGGGTTACACCGTGATTTCCACGGGGGACGCCAGCTACTCCCAGGCCGAGGGTGCACGCGGCGACAGTTACCATGCATTGATTAACGGTATTTATCTGCTACCTCGCACCGCCCTTTGGGAGGGAGGCACTCTTCAAGCTGAGTTGACCTATAACAAGCTGGACAAGATTACTGAAAATGAGGCGCGTTATAACGGGCGTGGCAATGGCTGCGTGACGGCTTACAGCAAGAACTGCGCAGATGACCACTCGGTCGGTACGCAAGTTGGCTTCACTCCTGAGTGGCCGCAATTGTTCCCGGGCTGGGACGTGTCGATGCCGGTGACCTGGGCCTACGGCATTGACGGCAATAGCCCGACGCTGGGTGGTACTAGCGAAGGTGCCTACAACTACTCTGTGGGTATCAGTGGCAAGTGGATGAACTTGCACAACTTCACCCTCAAATGGATAGACTCGCATGCCGATTACAAAAACAATCCGGCTCGCGGCTACGTCACCAGTGACTACACGAACGGCGCGGCGGTGCAGAACGACCATGGCTGGCTGTCGTTCACTTATAAGACGACCTTTTGATTGGCTTCCCTTTACCTGCCTGATGTGAGGGTTCATCAATGAATTACAAGAATATGATGGTATGGGGGGCGGCAAGCCTTCTGTTTGCAGGCCAGGTTCTGGCCGCACCCACCGATGAAGAGATCAAACAACTGGGGACCAGCCTTACGCCGCTGGGCGCAGTCAAGGCCGGCAATGCCAATGGCACCATTCCCTCCTGGGAAGGTGGCTTGTGCACGGCCCCCGCCGGCTACAAGCCGATCATGGGTGACAAGGGCGGCTCGCCGTATATCGACCCGTTCGCCAATGAAAAGCCGGTGTTGAGCATCACTGCTGCCAACATGGCGCAATACAAAGACAAACTCGACGTGGGTACACAAGAGCTGTTCAAGCGCTATCCAGACAGCTACCGCCTGGATATTTACCCGACTCATCGAACGGCCTGTTATCCGAAGTGGGTCTACGACAACACCATTTCGCGGGTGAAGAATCCGCAACTGGCCGGTTCCGCACCTGGCCTGATCAACGCCCATGCCCAGTATCCGTTCCCGATTCCCAAGAACGGTTACGAGGCCATGTGGAACGCCAGCGTCAAGTTTGAACTGCCCTATTCCGAAGGTACCCAGGCGGCTTACCTGATCGATAACAACGGTGGCGTGACCTTGACCAACGTTCAGAAGATCGAGAACCGTAACCTGTTCTGGGATAACACCATCGACAAGGTTCCGGACAATCAGCCGTTCTGGGCATTGATCGCCAGTACCATGTCACCGGCCGCATCTGCGGGCGTCAAGCAGATGCGTCATGCCTTCCTGAACACTTCCGAACGGGACAACATGGCATGGAGCTATGTGCCTGGGCAGCGTCGTGTACGCCTGGCGCCTGAGTTCAAGTACGACACGGTCAGTACTTCCAGCGGCGGCGTGCTGTTGTTCGATGAGATCAACGGCTTCGACGGCAAGATGGACAAGTTCGACTTCAAACTGGTGGGCCGGCGCGAGATGTACGTACCGTACAACGCCTACAGGACCTGGGCGGCCGATCCTGTAGCGATCAACACGCCCAAGCACTTGAACCCGGACTACCTGCGCTGGGAGCTGCACCGTGTGTGGGAAGTGGAGGCAACGCTCAAACCTGGCGAGCGCCATGTACAGAAGGTCAAGCGTTTCTATCTGGACGAAGACAGCTGGAGCATCCTGACTTACGTCGCTGAGGATCAGGCCGGCAAAGTTCACCACTTGATGTACCAGCCTGCGGTTCAACAGTACGAGAAACCTGGTTATCGCAATGGTCAGTACGTGCTCTATGACATGACCAAGAACGTGTACTCCAACGGCTCGCTGATGGGTGCACCGAAGATGACCGGTTTCTATAAGGTAGATCCTTACCCAGCCAACTACTTCTCATCGGGGGCATTGTCCGGCTCCGGCGTACGCTGAAACCCGGGAAGAGTTGAGCACCTGGTGCTCGGCTCTTCGAACCCACCTGGCTCAGTCGTGCTGTGAGGATGAAATGGCAACTGTGCGTTATATGTTCGTGCTGGCGGCAGCCCTGGTCACAGGGTTGTCGAACCCGGTGAATGCCAAAACCGACTTCACCGATCCACTGGATCGCCCTGCGTCGACTGTCGGCAATCTGATCGGTGCCCATCTAAATAGTGTGACCACCGCGGGCGAGCGATTGATCGCGGTGGGAGCGCGGGGCCTGATCATCGTTTCCGACGATGCCGGCGCCACATGGACCCAGGCCTCATCACCCGTTTCAAGCGATCTATTGGGCGTTCATTTCCCAACGGCAAAGCAAGGTTGGGCGGTCGGCCATGATGGTGTGATCCTGCACAGCAGTGATGGCGGAAGTCATTGGGTCAAGCAATTCGATGGCGTGGCGGCGAGCAAGATGTTGACCGAACACTTTGACAAATTGGCGGCTACCGGTGACGAGTCAGCTGTCAGCTTTCAGGAAGGGGTCAAGCTCAATTATCAGGACGGTCCGGAACAGGCGCTGATGGGCGTCTGGTTCTCCGACGAGAACAACGGCTTAGCCGTAGGGACCTTTGGCACCCTGCTCGCCACCCACGATGGAGGCAAAACGTGGGAGTCCTGGATGGAGCATTCCGACAACCCCGAGTTCCTGCATTACATGGCGATTTCTGGCAGCGGTGAGCAGATGTATATCGCCTCTGAGCGCGGTGTTGTCTTTAGGCTGGATCCTCGGGCGCAACGCTTCGAGCGTTTGGAAACGGGCTACACGGGCAGTTTTTTCAGCATCAAGGTGACACCGACAACGCTCATTGCCGCAGGCCTGCGGGGCACGGCATTCAAATCCATGGATGGCGGCACCACGTGGCAACCCTTGCCCACTGGAATCAATGTGGCGCTCAGCGATGTGCAGAGTCTGCCTGATGGCCGTTTTCTGCTAGCCGGGGTCGATGGCAAAGTCGTTATCAGTGATGGCGCAGTGAGCAGCTTCAGACCCTTGACGGTGTCGCGTCCCGGACGGTTTACCAGCCTGACCGGGCTAAAGAATGGCAAAGCCGTTAGCGTTGGTTTTTCCGGGGTACGGGAAGTCACTGTGCAATAGGTGGCGACGACTCCAGTCTTTTCAGAGGCAAATATGGTTGATTTGAAAGCGCTGCAAATGCCCGTCATCGCGGACCCTGCCGACTTCGACAAGAACAGCGGCAATTGGCTCGAACGGCTGGTATTCAATCATCGCATCAGCGTGATCCTGTTTTGCGCAGTGCTGACGCTGTTCTTTGGCTGGAGTGCGCTCAAGCTTCCGGTCAACACCAGTTTCGAAAAAATGATTCCGCAGTCCCACCCCTATATCCAGAACTATCTGGAGCACAGGGATGCACTGCGCGGCATGGGCAATGCGACCCGTATCGTGGTCGAGAACACTCAGGGCGACATCTTCGACAAGGATTACCTGCTCGCCTTGCAGAAGGTCAACGACGCCGTCTACCTGATGTCGGGTGTTGACCAGGGCTGGATGCGCAGCTTGTGGACCAGCAGCCTGCGCTGGACTGAAGTCACCGAGGAGGGCTATCGCGGCGGCCCGGTCATTCCCGACCGCTGGGACGGCAGTCCGCCATCGATGGACCGCTTGCGTGAAAACATTAACCGCGCGGGTATTGTCGGCAGCTATGTGGCAAACAACCTCAAGTCGTCGATGATTTTTGTGCCCTTGCTCGACATCAATCCGGAAAGCGGCAAGCCACTCGATTACGCGCAGTTATCCCGGCAACTGGAAGCGCAGGTGCGCTCCCTGGAAACCGATACGATCAAGGTGCACATCATCGGTTTCGCCAAGATCGTCGGCGACTTGATCGACGGCTTGTATTCGGTCATGGCGTATTTCGGTTTCTCGGTATTGATTGCCACCGCTCTGGTGCTCATCTATACCCGATGCCTGCGCAGCACTCTGCTGCTTGTGTTTTGCGCCTTGCTTGGCGTGGTTTGGCTTTTGGGGCTGCTCAGCGTGCTGGGCTATGTGCTGGACCCTTATTCGATCCTGGTACCGTTCCTGATTTTCGCCATCGGCCTGTCCCATGGTGCGCAGAAGATGAACGGCATCATGCAGGATGTGGGGCGCGGGACTCACAAGTACGTGGCTGCCCGCTATACATTCCGTCGGCTGTTCATGGCGGGCCTGACAGCTTTGCTGGTCAATATCGTCGGCTTTGCCGTATTGATCATCATCGACATTCCTGTGATCCGTGACATGGCCCTGACCACCAGTCTGGGCGTGGCGATCCTGATTTTCACCAAGCTGTTTCTGATCCCTGTGCTGCTGTCGTATTTCGGCGTCAGCGATCAGGCCGCCAAACGCAGCATTCAGACCTCTGAACAGGTGGAGTCAGGCCATAGCCCGATGCAACGGATACGTGCGGGGCTGATCCGTTTGACGGAGCGCCGTCCCGCCATGTTCGCTGTTGCAGGGGCGGTCGTGTTGGCGGGGGGAGGCCTGATGATCGGGCACCATGTGCAGTTTGGTGATCTCAACCCGGGTGCACCGGAGCTGCGTCCCGAGTCGCGCTACAACCGCGATGTGGCTTTCGTGACGCAGAACTACGGCCTGTCCACCGACCAATTCGTGGTTATGCTGAAAACCCCGGCAAATGGTTGCACCGAGTTCGCCTCGCTCACTGAGGCTGATCGATTGAGCGCCCGCTTGCGCGAGTTGCCTGGTGTGCAGACCACGTTTTCGCCGGCCGATGGTATTCGCCTGACAACCTCCGGGCTGTTCGAGGGCAACCCCAAATGGCAGACCATCCCACGTAACGCCAGTAACCGCACACAGGCGTTCAACATGTTTGCCACCGACCGCCCGGAGTTGGTCGATCGCTTCTGCGTGATCACGCCAGTGATTGCCTACCTGTCAGACCACAAGGCGGCGACGCTGGAGCGTGTGGTCAAGGAAGTGGAAGCCTACAGCGCCCAGTACAGCACCGAGTCGCGCACGTTTCTGCTGGCAGCGGGTAGCGCAGGCATCGAGGCGACAACCAACATTGTGGTCAAGCGCAGTTTCTGGACCTTGCACCTGGTGCTGTACGGTGCCGTGGCATTACTGTGTTTCATCACTTTCCGCAACTGGCGAGCGGTCGTTGTGGCACTGATCCCGTTGATCATCACCTCTATCCTCTGTGAGGCGCTGATGGTGATGCTGAACATCGGCATCAAGGTGGCGACCTTGCCGGTTATCGCGGTTGGGGTGGGCGTCGGTGTCGACTACGCGTTGTACCTGCTCAGCGTACAACTGGGCTTGCAGCGGCACGGCATGACACTGGCGCGCTCGTATGAGGGATCGCTGGATTTCGTCGGGCGGATCGTGGGCCTGGTCGGCCTGACAATGGCCGCCGGGGTGATTCCGTGGATCTGGTCTCCGATCAAGTTCCAGGCCGACATGGGGATTCTGCTCAGCTTCATGTTCCTCTGGAACATGGTCGGAGCATTGGTCCTGATCCCGGCACTGTCCTACTTCCTGTTGCGTACACCGGCGGACGATGCCGACCGGGAAAAAGTAGAAGAACGCGCAAAGATCGATGACCCGATGGCGGTTCTGGAATCGTCGGACAGCGCAGACAAACTCGCCATCAAACTCCGCACCACAGCCTGAAACCTGATTATGCACGGGGCAGATTTATCTGCTCCGTGCTCGCGTGCACCTTTTGACAATCTGCGGATGAGCTGGAGTCTACTGATGAATTTGGGTCTGGAAGGAAAAGTCGCGTTTGTTTCCGGAGGCAGTAAAGGCATCGGACGCGCCTGCTCTGAACTGCTTGCCGCTGAAGGGTGCAAGGTCATGGTTGCCGCACGCAACAGTGATGCCATCGAACAAACGGTGGCAGCGTTGCGTGATGCCGGCGGCATTGCCAGTGGCGTGGTTGCTGACCTGACCCGGCCTGGTGATGTGCAACGAGCAGTGGCAGCAGCACGGCAGGCCTTTGGCTCGCCAGACATCGTCATCACCAATGTGCACGGGGGAGAGCCGAGCGATTTTCTTGATGGGGATGCCGATGCGTTTCTCAATGCTTTTCAGAACCTGGTGATGAGTGTCGTGCACCTGGCGCGAGCAACCCTGCCGCATATGCGCGAGCAGCGCTGGGGGCGTTTGTTGACCATCGGTACCGCCGCGGCCAAGGAGCCGGCGCCAGGCTTGAACCTGATGGCTGCAACCACCGCACGCGCGGCGGTCGTCACCTTGAACAAATCCCTGGCCGATGAGTTCGCCGTCGATGGCGTCACCGTCAACACGCTCGCCACGGGTTGGATCGCAACGACCACCATGCTCGAAGAAGTGGGGCGCATGGCCAAGGAGCGCGGTATGGCCACCGAGGCGCTGCTTCAGCGCTTGACCAAGAGTATTCCCGTTGGCCGCGCGGGCGATCCTCAAGAGATCGCCTCGCTGGCGGTGTACTTGTGCTCCGCTCGGGCGGGTTACATCAATGGTTGCCTTATCCCTGTCGATGGCGGCAGCCATCGCAGTGCCTGGTAGTTAGCTGGAGTTGAATGCCCATGACCCTGTTGCACGCCCCGACCCTGTGGCAATTGCTGGAACGGCGCGCGGAACTGACGCCGCAAGCCCCCATGCTGATCGATGGCCGCAAACACTTGCATATGACCTTTGCCCAGGCACTGGATATTGCCGAGCGCTTGGCCGCGGGCTTTTACGAGCTCGGTATCAGTGCCGGCAGTCGGGTCACCTGGATGTTGCCCACAGGCTTGCCGGCCGTTATGACCGCCTTGGCCCTGGCGCGCCTGGGTGCTCTGCAGAACCCGATTATCTCGCTGTACGGTGAACGCGAGGTTCACGGTGTTCTTGAGGGAAATCGTTCGGAGTTCTTGCTGGTGCCCGATGACGGGGAGCGTGATTTTCCGGCGATGGCCGAACGCCTTTGCCAGCAGCTCGAGCGGCCGCCGCAGGTGATTGTCATGGGCAATCACCTGCCACGTGGGCGGGCGTCAAGTTTGCCGCCACCCCCCAGCGACGGTCAGGCCGTGCGCTGGGTCTATTACACCTCGGGCACTACCTCGCAACCCAAGGGCGCTTGTCACACGGACGACAGCTTGATGATCGGCGGGCGGAACCTGGCCAGATCAATGAGCGTCAGTGCCGCCGATGTCGGCAGCGTCGCTTTTCCGTACGCCCACATTGGCGGTGCGATGTACACCACCATGCTGCTGGCTTCGGGCATGAGCGCTGTATTGCTCGACCGCTTTCAGGCCGAGGAAGCTGCTGAAATCTATCGCCGATATGCCGTGACACTCGCTGGCGGCAGCACAGCCCATTACCAGCTATTGCTTGCTGAACAAAGGCGCAATGCTCAAACACCTTTATTTCCCGGGATGCGCGTGCTCTGCGGTGGGGGCGCTCCCAAACCGCCAGAACTCTATTACCAGGTCCGCGATGAGATAGGGTGCGGTCTGATTCATAACTACGGTATGACCGAAGTCCCGTTGATTTGCGCAGGCTTTGAGACCGATACGGACGAGCAGTTGGCCAATGCCGACGGCATACCCATGCAGGACATCGAATTACGGATTATCCGCTCTGACGGCAGCCTGGCAGGGGAGGGTGAATCGGGGGAAGTCCGGGTGCGCGGTAAGGCGGTGTTCAAAGGTTATACCGACCCTGCATTGAACGTGGTGTCATTCGATGACGACGGTTTTTTCCGAACCGGCGATCTGGGCATGCGCCGCCCCGATGGTCGTATCGTTCTGACCGGGCGGCTCAAGGATGTGATTATCCGCAAGGGTGAGAACATTTCGGCCAAAGAAATCGAAGACCTGTTGTTCACCCATCCCAAAGTAGCAGCGGTAGCGGTCATCGGCCTGCCGGATGAACTGCGGGGTGAGCGTGTCTGCGCCGTCGTCGAACTGAAGCCGGGTGCTGCGGCATTGCAGTTCGAGGAGATGGTCGAATTCTTCATGCAGGCCAAGGTGATGCGGCAGAAGATTCCCGAGCAACTGGAAATCGTTGAGCAACTGCCGCGCAATCAAACCTTGAACAAAATTCTCAAGCACGTCCTGCGTGGACAATACGCTCACTGAGCGCCGCAATGACCGACTCGCTGTCGCTCAAAGTGCTGTAGAGCGGCAGCAGGTTGCTGACGATAAAGTCGTGGCTTTGCGGTGTGGCGCCGGCGATGCAGTCCTCGGGTACCACGACCTGATAGCCCAGGTCTGATCCGCACAACGACAGGCCCGAAATGGCCACGTTGGTCGAAACACCGACCGGCACAATAGTCGTCACCCCCATGTTGCGCAGGATCGAATCCAGGTCGGTACCGTGGAAACCCACCAGGCTGAAGCTGCGTGCATGCACGATGTCCGACTCGTGGGGTGCCACTTCCGGCACTGACTTTACATCCTCTGAACCAACAATCATTCGGTTTTGCTTGGTCGAGCGGGCAATGATCACGCTGGTGCGCGGCAGGTCGACATAACCCGGACGATGCGCTACGTGAAGGTGCAATACCGGCAGTCCGGCGGCCCTGAACGCTTCCGCCAGGCGAGCGATGCGCGGCAGCACGCCGCGTTGCTGAACCTGCTCTGCAAGCCCCGGAAAATCAGACAGTTCCGGGTCGACGACACCCCGTTGGCATTCGCTGATGAGCAGTGCAGGGCGTTTTCCAGCTTCAAATCCTCTAGGCATGAATTCCTCTCTGACAGATTGGCCACGACGGGCAGGTTGAAATAGTGGTTGACACCGGCTGAGTATAGAATGAAAACTGACATAACGTTAGTTAATTGATTTAAACGTTCAGGAGTCTCTGATGGGAGTAATTGCAGATCAATCGCTGTCAGCCATGCTGCGCCAATCGGCCGATGACTTCTTGACAGGATCGCACAGCCCATCGCGCTTGCGGGGCTGGATAGGCCGGGCGCGACCGGTGGAATCATCGCTATGGCACGACATCGCAGCGTTAGGCTGGACTGGGTTGCTGCTTCCGGAAGCATTGGGTGGCAGCGGCTTGGGCTTGCGTGAGGCGACAGTCCTATGCGAGGTGATGGGGGAGCGTTTGTTCGCCGAACCCTTTGTGGGATGTTGCGTGATGCCGTCACTGTTGCTCACGCAGGCGGAAAATGGCCCCGCCACCGAGCAATTGGCCGCGTGGCAGGTCAGTGGCGAACGCCTGCTGGCCTTGGCTTGGCAAGAACAGGCCGGGCAGATGGATCCGGACGTGATTGAGTGCCGGGTCGATCAAGGCCTACTCAGCGGGCGCAAGGTCTTTGTGCTGGGGGCCGAACAGCAGTCAGTCTTGCTGGTGTCTGCCCTCGAACACGGCCAACCGGTGGTCGTCGCCGTTGCTGTGAATGCCCCTGGCGTTCGTGTTGAAGCCTTCGCGGCAGGCATCGGCGCTCAGTACCATGTCGACTTCGATCAGGCGCCCGTGCTCTTTGAGCAGACACTCCTCAGGGGCCAGCCGGCGCTCGATGCCTTGCAACTCAGTCTGGCAGGCGGGCGTATTGCCTTGTCGGCGGAATTGGCGGGGCAGGCAGCGGGTTGCTTGCAACAGACTCTGGATTTCGTCAGCCAACGGGTGCAGTTCGAACGCCCGCTGGGCTCCTTCCAGAGCGTTCAACATCGCTGCGTCGACCTGAGCATCGAACAGACGCTGGCGAAGGCCAGTTTGCAGCATGCGCTGACCAGTCATGAGCAGGCACCTCTGACGCGGGCCAGTCAGGCCGCGATCAGTGCCGCCAAGGCGCGATGTGCTCAAGCCGCCCTCCTGATCGGCAAGCAAGCTGTGCAACTGCATGGCGCAATGGGCTTTGCCGAGGAAGTGGACATCGGTCTGTATTTGCGGGCGGCGATGTTCGGATCGGCCTGGTTGGGGTCGGTCTGGGATCACCGCCGTCAATTTGCAAAGCTCACGGGCGAAAACCCGATTGAAGCGGCGCTGGCGCCCTTCGAAGCGTCGAACTCCAGTGACCCTCGGGAGTGGAGCGATGAGGAGTTTCGGGCGCGCCTGCGTGTCTGGCTGACGGAGTTTTACCCCGAGCATTTGCGCCAGAACGATCGCCGGCCATTCCTGCGCCTGCGCGGCGACGACCTGACCGGCTGGCTGCGCTTGCTCAACGATCACGGCTGGCGTGCGCCTGCCTGGCCTCGTGAATACGGTGGCATGGGCATTTCCTTTCGCAAGCAACTGATTTACCAGGAGGAGATGGAACGTGCTGGCGTCGGGCGGATTATCGACAACGGTGAAACCCAACTCGGCCCGACCATCATCAAAGGTGGCACCGAGGAGCAACGTGCACGCATCCTGCCCAGGATCCTGGCCTGCGACGATATGTGGTGCCAGGGCTATTCCGAACCAGGTGCGGGTTCCGACCTGGCCAGCCTGCGTACCCGCGCAGATCTTGACGGCGATGAGTTCGTCGTCAATGGACAGAAAATCTGGACCACTCACGCCGCTGAGTGCAGCCATATCTATGCGTTGGTGCGTACCGGCAAGTTTGAGAAAAAACAGCAGGGCATCAGTTTTCTGTTGATCGACCTGAGTGCTCCGGGCGTCAGCGTCCGGCCGATCGCCAACATTGCAGGCGAAGACGAGTTCTGCGAAGTGTTCTTTGACAACGTTCGCGTTCCTGCCAGCAACCTGTTGGGTGAACTGCATCAGGGTTGGAGCCTGGCCAAAGCATTGTTGGGCCATGAACGGATCTGGCTGGGCAGCGCGGCGATGGCTGGCAGTGCGCTGGTACTGGCTGAGCGGCTTGTGACGGAACTGGGCTTGGCCAATGACCGTGGCGTGCTCGATCGACTGGCTTGTCTGCAAGCAGACTTGCATGACTACCGACTGTTCTACGCGCAAATCTGCGATCGCATCGCCGAAGCCGATGAACAACCGGGGCCGGAGGTTTCGATGCTCAAGGTGTACATCTCGGAGCTGTTGCAACGCATCACCGAATTTTGCGCGGAAATCGCCGGTGATTTTGGCGGCATCGTTGGCGACGTACAGATCGGCTCGCTGCTGACCGACTTGCACTGGCCGTTGATGATGGCGCGGCCCGTATCGATCTATGCCGGCGCCAATGAGGTCCAGCGCGACATTCTGGCCAAGGCTGTCCTGAAACTGCCCAGTGCCCCTCGCACCTGAGGCCCGAGCCA
Source organism: Pseudomonas sp. NPDC087336 (assembly GCF_044744285.1). Taxonomy (NCBI): domain Bacteria; kingdom Pseudomonadati; phylum Pseudomonadota; class Gammaproteobacteria; order Pseudomonadales; family Pseudomonadaceae; genus Pseudomonas; species Pseudomonas sp. NPDC087336. Next base: position 93,994 of record NZ_JBIUYA010000006.1, read on the forward strand.
CCGTGAACAACCGGATAACATCATGAGAGAAGCGGTCATTGTTTCCACTGCACGCACCCCGATCGGCAAGGCCCATCGAGGTGCTCTGAATGACATCAAGTCGCCAAGCCTGACAGCGCACGCATTGCTGCACAGCACCTTGCGTGCCGCTGTTGATCCTTCTGAAGTCGAGGATGTGATCATTGGCGCAGCCATGGGGGCCGGTACCGCAGGGCGCAACCTGGCTCGCGCAGCGGCGTTGCGGGCCGGCTTTGGCGTCGGTGTCGCCGGCGCCACCGTCGATCGACAGTGTGCCTCGGGATTGATGGCGATCGGCATGGCCGCCAAGCAGATCATCGTCGATGGCATGGACATCGTCATTGGTGGTGGCTCGGAGAATGTCAGCGCATTGACGCCCAGCTACCTCGAGTGGGCCATACGCGACAAGGATCTTGATCTGGTGGAGCGGGTATCTTCCGCCTACATGCCAATGATCGAGACCGCCGAATATGTCGCTCGGCAGTACGGTATTTCCCGTCAGGCCCAAGATGAGTTTTCCCTGCAGGCCATGCAGCGCGCCGTTGCGGCCCAGGCCAGGGGCGCCTTCGCCGAAGAAATCGCACCCCTACAGGTCTCGCAAAAGCTGGTCGACAAACAGAGCGGGGAGATCAGTTACAAGCGTTTCCTGTTCAGCGAAGACGAGTGCCTGCGTGCGAACACAACCGCCGAAGGTCTGGCGGCACTCAAGCCAGTCATGGAGGGTGGCAGTATTACTGCTGGCAACGCCAGTCAGCTGTCTGACGGTGCCTCGGCCTGCCTGCTGATGGACGCGCGTGTTGCTGAACAACGCGGTTTGAATCCGCTGGGTGCCTATCGGGGATTGATCGTCACGGGCTGTGCACCGGAAGAAATGGGCATTGGTCCGGTAACCGCGATTCCGAAGTTGCTGGGTAAACATGGCCTGACCATCGGCGATGTCGGTCTTTGGGAGTTGAATGAGGCATTTGCCTGCCAGGCCTTGTACTGCCGTGACCACTTGGGCATCGATCCGGAAATATTCAACGTCAATGGCGGTGGCATCGGCCTTGGTCATCCGTTTGGCATGACCGGTTCGCGCCTGGTGGGCAGTGCCTTGCTGGAAGGGCGTCGACGCGGCGTACGCTTCGTCGTGGTGAGTATGTGCGTGGGGGGCGGTATGGGCGCGGCAGGGTTGTTTGAGGTCTACCCTTGATCCCTAACGCGACTTGAAAGGAAAGCCTGGAATCCGTGCTGGATTCTAGGCTTTTGCGTCCTGCCCAGGCTCAAAGGCGACCATTGGCCAGCGGCACCATTGATAGGGTCGACGGAGTGAATGATGAACGTCACAAACCCCTTGGCAGTCTTCATGATCGCCGCCTCCCTCTGTGCTTGCACCACATCAACCGAGCAAGTGATGACCGTTCCTTTACCGGCCACTCAACGCAACGCCGGTCAGATTGCCAATGTGACACTGGTAAGCCGCGGTACTCAAACGGGATTGAGCTTTATCATCAGTGGCATTCCAGGTGGCGTTTCTCTGCCCTTGCGTCTCTACACCTTTATCTATAAAGGCAGCTGCCAGCAGCCGGGGCCAATCGCATTCTCGGTGAATGATCAGGTCAATACCGAGCGTGCAGCAGTACGCGGCTGGACCTACTCAAGAAGCGTGCCTGTCGCCCTGTCAGAACTACTGTCAGGCGAATACTCGATCGTCGTGAGAACCGCGCCGTCTGATGGCAACGTCGATATTTTCTGCGGGGAAATCCCGCAAGGTGTCCGGCGAAACAATTGATTTCGCCAGAACTGGGAGCAGCGCCTTGCACGGTGTCACAGCAGATTGCAGTTGACCGGTTCGCCCGTGTCTTCCAGGACTTTTAGCGGTCCCTGGTTACTGCCTGTCGCTTCATAGAACTGCTCGCACCAGGTGCGCAGCGCGGTATAACCGGCGACGTCCTGTCTGGCATAGATCGGCCTTTGCACAAATTTCTGGTGTCTCCAGATCACGGCGTCCTCTTCGAAAAGAACGCGGGTATGCCGTGCCATTTGTCGAACGGATTCAGGCATGTGCTCAGGAGACTTTGGATCGCGCCGGAAGTAGTAGCTCACGCGCAGGTCTGATTTTTCATCGTCGATGGGCGTGCAGGACAGCACCAGTCGGCGCGCCAGTACCGGATGATCGAATATCGAGAAGTTCAGACCGACCCCGGCATTGCGCGCATGCAGCAGCATCGCGACTTCCTTGGTGACCTTCGAGCGAAAGCCCATTGTCGACTTCCAGATCGCCGTGCTGGTATCGAAGGCCAACAGGAGCGGATCTTCCGGGGCATTGTGAGCAAAGCGGAAGTGCATGGTATCGGCAGCGTTTTCTGTAATCAGTTGCGGATGGATGGGTTCCTCCGGCGCGAAGACCACAGCATGGGGATAGCACGGGTAATAATCGGCGGGATCTGCCGGGTGTTCGGGGTGACTGAATACGTCGGGCAACCAGCCATCGCGGGGTGGGTCACCGGCCGGATCGTGCCATAGGAACATGATGCCGTGCTGCTCGACCACGTCCCACTTGCGCAGCTTCTTGCGAATGGGATGGTCCTGATAGGGAATCAAGGCGTTCTCACCCCGGGTGTTCCACTGCCAGCCATGGTAAGGGCAGGCGATGCAGTCGCCTTTGACTTTGCCGCCATAACCCAAATGGGCACCCATGTGGTGGCAGTGGGCATCGAGTACGGCAAGCTCGCCTGCTTCGCTACGGAATGCCACCAGGTCATGCCCAAGGTATTTCATCGGCTTGACCGCGCCTGGAGCCAGTTCATCGCTCCAGCCGATCTGGAACCAACCGGTCGGTTTCATGGAAAGATTCAACATCACACGGTCCTCTTGGTTTTTGTTATAGCGGTGTGTTTGTTGTCACGGGTGCCCCGCGGGGCGTGTGAAGCCGCGTTGAAAAATCCGGAGCCTTATGCAGAGTCCGGATTTTTAAACGGGGAAGGGCGAGAACCCCTCAGGCCGCGCGCTCTGCTTCCGCCAGCAACTCGTAGTGATGCATGCTGGTGCCGAGCGCTGCGTTGATCAGTGTCATGCGTTTGAAGTAGTGACCGATGACGTACTCCTCGGTCACGCCAATGCCGCCATGCAACTGAATGGCCTGGCCGCAAACGAATTGACCGCTTTTACCGATGTGCGCCTTGACTGCCGAGAGTGCCCGGTCGCGCTGGGCGGTATCGAGATCGAGGCTGGCCAATGCCAGGTGCAGCATGCTGCGCGAGAGTTCCAGCTCGATGAGCATTTCGCTCATGCGGTGCTGCAGGCTTTGGAAGTTCGAGAGTGTCTGCCCGAACTGTTTGCGAATCTTCAGGTAGTCGCGGGTGATCCACAGCGACTGTTCCATGACACCCACGGCTTCGGCGAACAGTCCCACCATGGCGTGGGCGTTGGCGTGGCTCAGCGCTGCATAGCCGTCGCCGACCTTGCCCAGAACCTGGGCCTCAGTGACCTCGACGTTAGTGAACACCAAGTGGCTGGCCCAACGATTATCGATCAGGCGGACATTGCGCTTGTCGATGCCGACCGTTTTGGCGTCGAGCAAGAACAGTGTGATGCCGTCGCGGTCCCCGGCCGCCCCTGAGGTACGTACTGAAACGATGAACAGCTCGGCAATATTGCCACCGACCACGGCGACTTTTTCCCCATTCAAGCGCCAGCGACCCTGCGCTGTCTCGAAGGCGCGGGTCTGGACGAATGCCAACTCTCCACGCGCCGGGGCTTCTTCATGGGCCAGCACGGGCAGAGCCATACCTTCACCCATGGCCTGCAGCACCGCACGAGCTTTGGGGTCGTTGCTGGCCAGCAAGGTTTGCGCCGCCTGGATGGCCACGGCCCAATAGGGTTCGACGCACAGCACACGGCCGAACTCTTCCATCACCAAGGCACTTTCGATGGCTGAGCAGTTCATGCCACCCAGATCTTCCGGCAGGCCCAGGGCCAGGAGCCCGAGTTCGGCCATCTGAAGCCAATGACCGCCATCGAAGGCGCCGTTATCGACGGTTGCACCGCGCTGTTCGAAGGAGCAATTGTCCTCCATGAACCGGCGAACGCTGTCTTTGAGCATATTTTGCTCTTCATTGAGTTGAAAATCCATGCTCAGAGCTCCAGGAACGAACGGGCGATAATCGTGCGTTGAACTTCATTTGCACCACCGTAAATAGTGGTGGCGCGACGGTAGAAATAATCCGCCATGATGCCGGGCGCCGTGTTGGGGCCAGGTGGCCAGGTTCGCTGGCGCTGGGCGTCGCCCAATGGGTCGGGGTAGACATAGCTGGCGTGGCTGCCGAGGGCTTCGACTTGCAGCTCGCCGATTTTTTGCAGGAGTTCCGAACCGCGGATTTTCAGCAGCGAGCCCACCGGCAAACGGACATGGCCCCCTGCTTTTTCGTGCAGGGCGCGCAGGCTCAGCCAGCGCAGTGCCAGCAAGTCAGTATTTAGTTGTGCCAGACGACTGGCAAAGCCAGGCCGGTCGATCAATCGCCGACCATCGTGCTGCGGTGTGTTGAGCAAAGTCCGTAGGCGGGCCAGGTGGGCATTGTTGCGTGGCCATTCGGCACTGAACGCGCGCTCGTTTTCCAGCAGGAACTTGGCGTAGGTCCATCCCATGCCTTCCTCACCGACCAGATTGCTGACTGGTACCCGCACATCATCGAAGAAGACTTCGTTGAGGCTGTGACTTTCACCGATGTCATAAATCGGGCGGATGGTCACGCCCGGCGCCTGGCGGTCGACAAGAATCATCGAAATACCACGCTGACGTGCCTGCGGATCGGTCTTGGCGAGGATGAAAATCATGTCCGCGGTTTCAACGAACGAGGTCCAGATTTTCTGCCCGTTGATGACATATTCATCGCCGTCGCGTTCGGCACGGGTCGTCAGTGAGCCCAAGTCCGATCCAGCATTGGGTTCGGAAAAACCCTGGCCCCAAAAGACGTCGCCACTGAGGATGCGTGGGCCGTACTGTGACTTCATGGTGTCGTTGGCGAAGGTCATGATCACCGGGCCGATCATCTTGAATCCTGCGGTATCGACCGCCGGCGCACCGGCCAGGATGCTTTCCTCTTCGAAGATGAACTGACGCACGGGCGACCAACCGGTACCGCCCCAGGATGTCGGCCAATTGGCGCCGGACCAGCCCTGGGCGTGAAGGATCTTGGTCCACTGGCGGGTGTCTTCACGCAAGGGGTGGTAACCCCGGCGATTGCGTTCAGCCAGATCCTGGGGCAGCTTGGCCTTGAGGAAGGCACGGACTTCCTGACGGAAGCGCTCGTCTTCCTGATCGAGGGTGAAATGCATGAGCGAGATCCTTCGGTGGCGGGCGGCCAGGGCCGCCCGGGTCGTTTATTTGGAGGCGTTAAATGGCTGGCCCTTGTCTGGCCGTGAATCCTGCGGCAGGCCAAGTACGCGCTCGGCCAAGGTGTTGAGCAGTAACTCGTCGGTACCGCCGGCAATACGCAAACTGGGGTCGAGCCAGGCGCTGGTGAAGTGGGTCTTCGCCTGAGCGTCTTCATTCAGGATCAGGCTGTTCGGGCCCTGGATGTTCATCGCCAACCGACTCAAAGACTGGCGGGTGCGCCCCAATAATAATTTGCGCATGGCGCCTTCAGGGCCCGGAGCCTGGCCCTTGGCAAACGCCTCCAGGGCTTGGCGATGGATGGCGCGCAGGCCTTGGCGCTGGACGAATACATCGGCGATGCTGGCGCGGATCTCAGCGTCATCAAGCGCGCGCTTGCCATTGATGTTCGACTGTCGGGCCAATGCGATGAATTTCTCCAAGCTGGGGGCGTAGCCGGATTCGTCTGTCACCGAATAGCGTTCGATCATCAGCGTTTCGACGGCGACCTTGAAACCACCATTGATCTCACCCAAACGTTGATCGTCGGGGACGAATACATCATCGAAGAACACTTCGTTGAGGTCGCTTTCCTCGCCCAGACGGCGGATTGGCACGACACTCACGCCAGGGGATTTCATATCGACAAAGAAGTAGGTCAGCCCGGCGTGCTTGGGCAGGCTCGGATCGGTGCGGGCGACGATCACCCCCCAATCGGCGATTTGTGCCCAGCTGGTCCAGACTTTTTGCCCGCTCAGGCGCCAGCCACCTTCCACTGCGACAGCCTTCAAACGTAGTGACGCCAGGTCCGAGCCCGCCGAAGGCTCGGAAAACAGCTGGCACCAGATCAACTCGCCACGGACCGTGGGCCTGGCCAGGCGCTCGGTCCAATAGGACGGGGCGTAGCGCAGGAAAATCGGCAGTGGGTTGTTCAGGCTGATGCTGAAGTAGACCAGTGGCAAGTCATAACGCATCTCTTCTTCGCTGAAGACGACTTTTTCCAGTTCACTGCCACCCGCACCACCAAACTCCGTTGGCAGGGTGATGCAGGCGTAGCCGTGGTCGGCCTTGAGAGCTTGCCAGGCGCGAGCCAGGTCCAGGTCCTCTTTGAAACTCAGCCCGCGCCGTGCTTGACCCGCATAAAGAGGGGCGTGCTCTGCCAGCCAGGATCTGGCGCGTTCGCGATAGCGTTCGAGTGTATTGCTCATGATGGGTCCGCCGTTATCCATGATTCGCCATTTCCAGCCCGATTTCGTTCAGCAGGCATTCACGCCAGTAGTGGATGCTGCCCAGCTCCAGGGCGAGCGTGCGTGAGCGACGGTAGTGGTGATGAGGCATGGCCTCCCATGTCATCCCCATGCCGCCGTGGGCATGAAGTCCTTCCTGGGCGATGTAGTCGTAGGCTTTGGTCGCTGCGATGCGCGCGGCTGCGCTCAATTGTCGACTCTCTTGCGCACCGTTTTCCCAGGCATCGAGTGCGTCATGGGTGCAACCCTTGGCGATTTCCAGCAAGCAGTAAGCTTCGGCGAGCTTGTGCTTGATCCCCTGGAAGCTACCGATCTGTTGGCCGAAGGCACGGCGCTCGCGGGCATATTCACAGGCCAGATCCAGGCTGGCCTGGGCGCCGCCGATCTGCTCGCTGGTGCAGGCGAGGGCCGCCAGGCTGGTGATATCCACAATGAGGTCGAGACCGCCCAGTCGTGTGGCCGGGACCTGCTTGAACTGCAGGACAGCCGCGGCACGGGCGTTGTCGAGGGTATTGAATGTTTGGCGGGTGACACCGGGATGTGCAAGATCGACCAGATAGAGTGCATTGCCCTGTTCGCCTTGCGCCTGCACCAGTGCAATATCGGCAACGCTGGCAAAGGCAGCCAAGGCCTTTTCACCCTGCAATACGCCGTTGTTTGCTAACAGTGAAGGACTTGTCGCCAAGCCGCTGTCTTCCGGGTCCGACAAGGCCAGGCAGGCGATCTTGCCACCGTTGGCCAGTGCTTCGATCAAGGCGCTCCAGTTGCCTTTGGCACACTGCAGGGCATGGGCAGCCACGGCGTTGCCAATCAGCGGCAATGACGCAGTCAGGCGCCCGGTTTCTTCGCAAAGCACGCCAAGGCCGCTCCAGCCCAGTCCCAAACCACCCGATTGCTCGGTTACCGCGACACTCGGCCAGCCCTGATCGACGGCATGGCCCCACAAGTGTCGATCGAAACTGGCGGGGGTATCCAGCAGCGACTTCAAGTGTTCCGGGGTGGCTTGATCCACTAACAGGCGCCTGGCCTGTTCGCGGATCGAGGCGAGACTTTCGGCGTGTTCTTCTTGCATGCGGGCTCTCTCAGACAGGCGTGAACAGAGGTAAATGAACATCCTCGATCGCTTCGAAGACCACACGTACCCGCTGACCGATGAAGGCCGACTCGGGCGCACAACCGACGATGTTGGTGGTCAGTTGCAGGCTTTTGTGGTCGTCGAGTGAAACGATGGCGACGGCATAAGGCACAGGCTGGTCAGGCGACCACGGCTGATGATTGATCGTCAGCGCTTCGATAGTGCCCAGGCCCGAAACCACCTGCGGCGCGAGGTTTCGGCTCAGGCACTGCGGGCAGATGATTCCCGGCGGATGCAGCCAATGGTCGCAGTCGTTGCAGCGCAGAAAGCGCAATTGGCCGTCGGCTCCACTGGTCCAGAAAAACCGGTTGAGATCATCCAGCTGTGGCAATACGCGTTTGTAGGCAGTGCTCATCAGAATCTCCAGCGTTGACGGGGTGGAAGTGAACATCATGCTTGAGCTCGCACAGTGCTTCCACCGCTCGTCGTGCTTCGCTTAAAACTAACATACTGTTATTTTTAGAGCATCTCAAACAAAGATGCAATAGGCCGCCTACAAGATGTTTGCTAGTCGTCGATCTGTGGCCTAAGGATGTTGCCGAACACGCTTTTTTTATTGTATAAGCTGATACATGGTCAGTTATTAACAAAAAAAGAGGAGAATCCAAATGTCGGACGCATTAGTAGTGGTCACTGGGGCTGCGGGTGCACTGGGCCGTGTTGTCGCGCAAACCTTTCTGGCGCAGGGCCGTCCGGTTGTGTTGGTCGATTGCAGTGAGCAAGCACTGCAATCGGTTTATGAGGGTATCGCTGGCGACAAGCATTTCGTGGTCGTCGACCTGACCGACACCGCAGCGACCCAGGCAGCATTGGGCAAGGTATTGCAGGCGAAAGGGCCGGCGGGCGTGCTTTGCAACATTGCCGGTGGCTTTGCCATGGGGAGCGACGTGCATGACGCTGACGCTTCTATCTGGCAGCAAATGATGGATCTGAACGTTGCGACCGTGCTCAACACTTGTCGCGCGACTGTGCCTGGGATGCTGGCAGCCGGCGCGGGCAAGATCATCAACGTATCGGCCGCTTCGGCCATCACGGGCAAGGGGTCGATGGGCGCCTACTGCGCCGCCAAGAGCAGCGTGGCGCGGATCACCGAATCCATGGCCCAGGAGCTGCGTGGCCATGGCATTAACGTCAATGCCGTCGCCCCGAGCATCATCGACAGCGCTGCGAACCGTGCCGCGATGCCTGATGTTGATCCGGCCCTGTGGGTTTCGCCGCAGCAGTTGGCATCGGTTTTCGAGTTCCTGGCCAGCGATGCTTCCAGCGCGCTCAATGGCGCCGTCATTCCAGTGGTAGGCCTGTCCTGATACAACCGACTGTTATGTTAAGTTTCCTTGCGCCGTAGAACGGCCTGTCTGGTACTGATCGGGCAGGCGAACAACTAAATGGTGGAAGGACTTTCATGTCAGTAAAACCCAAGGGGAGGCCTCGTCGTGAATTGGACGAGGCGCTGCTCCAGGCAGCCGCCAACGAATTTCTGGAGTTCGGCTACACCGATGCCAATCTCGGTCGTATCGTCGAGGCGGGGAAGACAACAAAGCCGGCACTGTATAGGCGTTTCCCCAGCAAGGAATTGTTGTTTGAGGCTGTGCTCGAGCACATCTCCAAGGATTTCGAACTCGATTTAAGTTTTTTGCGGGTGGATCGGCCAGTCGCACAATTGCTCTACGAGTTGGCCCAGCTGTTTCACGACAAACTCGGTACCCCGCGTGTCATGGCCATGTCTCGGTTAGGTGCGCATGAGAGCGTCAGGTTTCCTCAGCTGATCATCAATTTCCGTGAAGAGGTCATGAACGGTTTCATGGCGCAGCTGACAGGCTGGCTCGACCAACTCAACGCAAAAGGGGTGGTGCAAATACCGAACACACTCGACGCCGCGATTATCTTTTTGACCCTTGCGGGCCGCACCCATGAACGACTAATGGGCGTGCAGCTGGCGCAAGAACAGGTGGAGCCTCACTTGAGAGAAATCGTGCGCTTTTTTCTTGCGGGCTACGCACCGCGTCCGCAGTAAGCAGCCACCGCGTCTTGGCACTGCGTGGGGGAGCATAGGTGAACATGAGTGCCAGTGACCAACGGGAGAGGCTATGTACGATGTCATGAGCGGTGTACGTGTAATCGAAGTGGCGGAACACACCTATGTGCCAGCCGCCGCGATGGTGCTGGCGGACTGGGGCGCGGATGTCATCAAGGTTGAGCGCGCGCAAGGTGGAGACGCCTCGCGGCATATGCGTCTGCCGGGCGCGGACGGGCGGGTCAATCCATTCTTTGAAACGGGCAACCGCGGTAAACGCGGCATCGCCCTGGACCTGACCCAGGAGGCGGGTCGAGAGCAGTTGTATCGATTGATCGAAGGTGCCGACGTGTTCCTCACCAACTTGCGTGCCGATGCGCGGGCAAAGCTGGGGATCGAGCCGCAGGACTTGCTCAAGCGCAATCCGCGTTTGATCTACGCCCGCGGTACTGGCTACGGTTTGCACGGTGCCATGGCCAACGACGGCGGGTTCGACTACCCCACGGCTTGGTGCCGCGCCGGTGCGGCGTTCAATCAGACGCTGCCGGATGAACCACCACCCAAACAACCCGGCTCCATCGGCGACTTGACCGGGGGCGTCACGCTGGCGGGGGCGATTGCCGCGGCCCTGTTTCGCCGCGAGCGTACCGGCAAGGGCGCGGTGGTCGACAACGCGCTGTACATGGTGGGTACGTATTTGATGTCACAGTCTCTGCTGGCCACCAGCATTGGCGTACCGACGATTCCCATCGAGAGGCAGAAAGACAGTTCGTTTGCCTTGGCCAACAATTACCGCACACGGGACGGCCGCTGGTTGACCATCTGTCTGTTGATGGAGAAGTGGTGGCCTGACTTCGTCGCTCATATTGAGCGTCCAGCACTGCTCAGCGACCCGCGTTTCAAGGATGCGGCCTCACGGCATGCCAATTCCCGCGCGCTGGTGGGCGAACTCAACGAAGTGTTCGCCACCCGTAATTACGCAGAGTGGTGCGAACGCTTCAAGACGCTGGAAGGTGTCTGGTCCCCGATCCAGAGCCCCGCTGAAGTACTGGCCGATCCACAGGCGTTGGAAAATGGCTTCATCAGTTCGGTAGATATCGACGAACACAACCAGTACCAGGTGGGCGTATCGCCGGCACAATTCGACGAGCAACCGATCGGAAGACTCATGGCTGGCCCTGGATTCGGCGAACACACCGATGAAGTGCTACGCGAGATCGGTTTGACCGATGCCCAGTTGAGGGCTCTGCGCGATTCAGGCGCCATTCGCTAGCGAACAATGTGAATGCCCCGCATCGACGCGCTAAGCGTGGTGCGGGGGTAGGAATTCAGGCTATTAACCGATCGGATAGGTAATAGCCTTTTCCAGCAGATACTCTTTGAGCCAGTGCGGGCCGAATTCCCGTCCGATACCGGAGTGTTTGTAGCCACCAAAGGGGGCCTTGACGTAAAGGTCTCCGGTACCACCGTTGATGGCAACTCCGCCTGATCTTAGTTTTTGCGCAATGCGAAAGGCAGCAGAACGATCAGCTGACATCACGGCACCACTGAGACCAAATTTTGAATCGTTAGCTATGTGTATCGCCTGTTCATCGGTGTCGAAACCGATGATCACGCCGATTGGCCCGAAGACTTCCTCTTGCGCCAGTCGAGATGCATTGTCCACGTTGTCAAAAACGGTCGGCTCGTAGAAAAAGCCTTTATCAATATGGGCTGGTCGCTTGCCACCGGCGATCAGGGTTGCACCGCTCTCCAACCCCAGTTGTACATAGTATTCGGTCTTGGCGCGGGCACTTTCGCGAATGAGTGGACCGACGATCACGCTGGGGTCTTGTGGATCACCGATCTTCAACTGGGCCAGAACTGCTTTCATGGTTTCGGCGAATACCGGTCGAATGGAGTTGTGCACCAGAAAGCGGGTGAGCAGGGCGCAACCCTGGCCGGCGTGTAGCGAAATACTGAAGGCTGCCAGGCTCGCGGCTTTGACCACATCGGCGTCATGTCTGACGATCATTGCCGATTTACCGCCCAGCTCCAGGTGAACCTTCTTCAAGGTGCTGGCCGACTGACGCAAAATGGCCGAGCCGACGGCATCGGAGCCGGTAAAGCTGATGAGGTCAATGCGCGGATCTTCGGTCAGCATCGCCCCGACTTCCGGGCCGCCGGTAACAACACTCAGTACGCCGCTGGGCAGTTGCGCTTCGATGATGATTTCGGCCAGCAGCAAGCCAGAGAAGGGCGTGAATTGCGAGGGTTTGATCACCACCGTGTTGCCGGTAAGCAACGCCGGTACGGCTTTGACGATGTTGAGCAAAAATGGGTAGTTGTACGGGGTGATACCGACCACCACACCGTAGGGCTCGAACAGGGTGACGCCAGCCCCCAGCAGATCGGGTGCCGAAGGGTCGAAGGGGTTAGGTTTTGATTCTATGGCTATCGGTTCCGGCTCGATCTTTTGCGCCAGTGAGATCGCGTAGTCGATGGCTTCTATAGCGCCGTTGAACTGAGCACTGTTCATCAGCATGTGCACGGCGCCGACTTCTTCGATCAATAACTGTTTGATCAGGTCCTGACGGCTGATTATGGCCGCGCGAAAACGTTTGATGGCCTCGATGCGCTCGGCCATCTGCAGGGTTGGCCAGGGCCCGTTATCGAAAGCATTGCGGGCAGCAGCAATGGCAAGGTCGACTTCGGGTTTACCACCCACCGGGGCCTGGCCAATGATTTCTTCGGTCGCTGGATTGCAAATGGTTTCGTACCCCTCGGAAGGGGATACCCATTGGCCGTCGATGTAAAACTTTTTTATGTCGGTGAAGGGCGTCGGCATTGCAGTCATCCTTTCTATTTGTTGTGCAATGGAAGGCGGCTGTATTTAGTTTGCGACCCCGGTAAGGTGCCCCGATGGCGCGGTTTGCGGATTGGCAAGCTCCGCGGCGATGATTTCGGCAGCGCGCAAAGCGATCGCCATGGCAGGTGCGTTGGTATTGCCTGAGATCAAAGACGGCATGATCGATGTGTCCACCACCCTGAGCCCCGACACCCCGCGAACCTTCAGGCTGGGGTCCAATACCGATTCGGCATCACTGCCCATGCGGCAGGTGCCAGACACATGGAAGGCGGTGCCTCCCCACTGTTTGAAGGCTTCCAGGATTTCTTCATCGCTTTGGGCATCGGCACTCGGTGTGGTCGCGCCGACGATGAAGGGGGTCAAGGCCGGTTGTGAGGCAAGCTGGCGGATCCAGCGGTACATGGAAATGGCAGCCGCACGATCGGTTACCGAATCCAGATAGTTGGCGCAGATGTAGGGCGGCACATCGGGGTTGGCAGAGCGAATCGACACCTCACCCTGGCTTTGCGGGCGCATGAAATAGCCGCCCAAGGTCAGACCGGGTTGCTTTTCGGGGACGACTTCATCTTCTCCGTAAGTCAGCGAGTACAGGCTGATACCGATTTGTGCGTCGGGACGGTCAAGTCCGGGGCGGGTTTTGACGAAACCGCCAATTTCATGTGCGCTATGGGTCAGCGGACCTTTTCTGCCGGTGTAGTACTGCCACACGGAGCGCAGCAGGCCCAAGCCAAAAAAACGATGATTCAGGCTGTGGCTTTTCACGCGGTACTGCATGGCAAGGAAGAAATGCTCGCGCAAGTTACGACCCACTTGGGGAGCATCCTTGACCACGGCAATGCCATGGGACTCGAGCAGCGCGGCAGGTCCTACGCCAGAGAGCTGCAGCAATTTGGGTGACTGAATGGCACCGGCGCAGACGATGATCTCCTTACCCGCGTCTATCGCGCGTTCACCCCTGCTGTCGCGCACAGTCACACTGGTTGCTCGCTTGTCTACAAAGTTGATCCACAGGACATCGGTCAGTGTCAGGACTTCCAGATTCGGGCGGTTGCGCACTGGATCAAGAAAGGCTTTCGCGGCACTGTATCGCTGGCCATGCCAGATGTTCTGGGTTTGGTAACCCAGCCCGCCAGACCCGGCGGTGTTGGCCAGGTTGATATCATCCACCCGAGGTGTTCCCGCTTGCACGCCCGCAGTCAGCACGGCTTCGCAGAGTGGGTCGCCTGAAGATTGAACTGAAATCTTGAGCGGCCCTCCGATACCTCGCTCTGGTGCGGCCCCCAGTGCATGGTCCTCAAGCTCGACGAAATGCCGTCCCATATTGTCCCAGCCCCAACCGGTGCAACCGGCGGCTTCCCACGCGTCATAGTCCTCGGGTGCACCACGCACATAGACCATGCCATTGATCGAGCTGGACCCACCGATGGCGCGACCTTTGAGCCAAATGTCTTCAGCTTGTTGGGGGCCTCTCGAAACCTTGTAATCCCAGACATGCGGGTTACCCGGAGTCAGCAATTTGCCTATGCCGCGGGGCATGGCAATCAATGCGTTGCTGTCATCCGGGCCGCTTTCAATCAGCAGCACGGACACGGAGTGCCGGGACGAGAGGCGATTCGCCAAGACGCAGCCTGCGGAACCGGCCCCCACAATGATGTAGTCGTATCGCTTATTCATTTTGCTGTCCCAGGGGTAGTTTTATTTTTTTTGCTGTTTGGGAGCTGGCGCACCAACGGGGTCAGGTGCAGGGGTCGATAATCGGTGGGGGTTATGGCTGACATGAGCCGTTTCAGCTTGTTTCGATCATCGCGAAGTCTTGCTTGGCTGCCCCGCACTCCGGGCAGATCCATGTCTCGGGGATGTCGTCCCACAACGTCCCGGGCAAGATGCCTTCCTCAGGTAAGCCCAGATTTTCGTCGTAGGTAAAGCCACAGAAGAAGCACTGCCATTTCTTCATTTCCATCAGCCTCTTGTTATGTTTTGGGCGTGGCGGAACAAGGGTTATTGACTGTTAGTCAGTTTTTGACCTTGAGTGAAGGGTGGGATGATGCTCATACGTTACTTTTGAGTAATATAACCTCGGGTTTCATGAACTGCCAATGACGCCAATGCTTTTTTCCGGGGTAATCCGGGGGGGGGGGGCGGGGCTTCTGACTAACTATCATGTGGTCAGTTATCACGTGGTGGCAGCCCTGTGCCGCTGTGCCAGCGATGATTATCTGCCTTTCCATTCGGGCGTACGTTTTTCCTGAAATGCACGTACACCGATCTGCACGTCCTCAGATGCCTGTAACCGCAAACCCGCGGCTTCGACGTCAAGGCGTAGTTGCGACTCTCCGAGCGCCAGAGCCTGGCGGGCTACCATCAGAGTCTCCTGAACGGCCAGTGGTGCATTGGCTGCGATTTGTCGAGCCAGTTGAAGGGCAGTCTCCAGCACGTGTTCATCGTCGACTGACTGATTAATCAGGCCGAGTGCTTTTGCGCGGTCGGCTTCAAGTCGATTGCCGGTCAGCAGCAACTCCATCGCAACGGCCGGTGCAATGCGTCGGATCAGTCGATAGATACCACCTGCGCCAGCGATCAATCCACGCTTGACCTCGGGCAAGGTGAAGCTGGCATTGTTGCCCGCAATGATCAGGTCACAGGCCAGCGCCAGCTCAGTGCCGCCGCCAAGCGCCGCGCCGCGAACGGCAGCAATCCAGGGTTTGCGTCGCTCGGCATGAATCAGGCCACACATGCCGGATTGGTTGACGGCGATCTGTTCGCCGATACCGGCAGCGATGTCGTCGAGGTCGGCACCTGCGCAAAACGCCAGAGGCCCGGTCCCTGTCAAGACCACGACCCGAATGTCAGGGTTGGCTTCAGTTTTTTCGACCAGGCGGGCGAGGGTGCGTGAAGCGCTGACGTTGATTGCATTGCGCTTATTCGGGCGATTGAGAGTGATCAGCGCAATACCGTTCTGCAGGTCCTGATAGATGACTTCTTCGGTCATGTTTGCGTCCAGTGTCGGAGGTGAGTATAACTGATGGTATGACAGCTATTGCCAGACTGGTACCCACTACTGACGCGGAATACTTATGAAAGCGCTGCTGTGCAAAGCATTCGGTACCGCCGATAGCCTGGTTCTGGAAGATATCCCGAGCCCTGTGCCCGGGAGCGACGAAGTCCTTATCGATGTGCATATGGCCGGCGTTAACTTTCCCGATACCTTGCTGATCGAAGGCAAGTACCAGATCAAGCCGGCATTTCCATTTGCGCCAGGAGGCGAGGCGGCCGGGATAGTGGCTGCGGTGGGGGCGGGGGTCAGTCATTTGCAGCCGGGTGACAAAGTCATGGCATTGACCGGCTGGGGCAGTTTCGCCGAGCAGGTAGTGGTACGGGCAAGCCAGGTCACGTTGATGCCGACCCGCATGGATTTTGCTGGCGCAGCAGCTTTCGGTATGACCTATGGCACGTCGATGCATGCTTTGTGTCAGCGTGCCAGGCTGCAAAAGGGCGAAACCTTGTTGGTACTGGGCGCTTCTGGTGGGGTGGGCCTCGCTGCCGTTGAGATCGGCAGGGCGATGGGGGCACACGTCATTGCGGCCGCCAGCAGCAAGCAGAAGCTGGAAGTGGCCCGGGCAGCAGGTGCCCACGAGCTGATTTGCTATGGCAACGGCAGTCTCAAGGAGCAGGTCAATGCGCTGACCGAAGGCCGTGGTGCCGATGTGATCTTCGATCCGGTGGGGGGCGATTTATTCGATCAGGCGATTCGGGCTATTGCCTGGAATGGCCGCTTGTTGGTGATCGGTTTTGCCAGCGGGCGCATTCCACAATTGCCGGTCAACCTCACTCTGCTCAAGGGCGCGGCGGTCCTGGGCGTGTTCTGGGGGGCTTTCACCCAGCACCAGCCGCAAGAAAACCAGGCCAACTACCAGCAGCTGTTTGCTTGGCACGCGGAAGGCAAGTTGCGTCCATTGATTTCACAGCAATATGCGTTGGCTCGCGCAGGAGATGCGCTCGAAGCACTTCGCCTGCGCAAGGCGGTGGGCAAACTCGTGGTCGAAATACGAAAGGGGAGTAGCTGATGGTTATAGTGGAAACGGTTCTCGCGCTTCGCAAAATTGTGGGCCGCGCACGGAGCGAAAACAAGAAAGTCGCGCTCGTCGCTACGATGGGCAATTTGCATGAGGGTCACATCGCATTGATAGATGTAGCTAAACAACACGCTGATTTCGTGGTGGCGACTATCTTTGTAAATCCTCTTCAATTCGGACCTTCAGAGGATTTGGAAAAGTATCCTCGGACGCCAGAGGCCGACCAGGCCAAGTTAATGGACGCTGGCTGTGATTTGCTGTTTTTACCCAATGTGGCTGAGATGTATCCCGAGGGGTTTGAGGCCCAACCAATTGTCAGTGTTCCGAGAGTATCAGACGGTCTTTGTGGTGCGGCTCGGCCGGGACATTTCAATGGAATGGCGACGATCGTCAATAAGATGTTCAACGTGGTTCAGCCAGATATAGCTGTATTTGGGGAGAAGGATTATCAGCAGTTGGCCGTCTTAAGGTCGATGGTCAGAAACCTGAACATCCCGATCGAAATCTTCGGTGCGCCGACCGTCCGGGCCCCTGATGGCTTGGCACTCTCGTCCCGCAATGGCTACCTCAATGACCAAGAGCGCGCCGCTGCTCCGATCCTTTATCAGTGCCTCAAGGACGTTGCCCTGTCTTTACAGCGCGGAAGTCTGGACGTTGAACAACTGCTAGATGAGCAATGTAAGCGCATAACCTCCTCTGGGTTCCAGTTGGAATATCTGGAAATAAGGAACGCGCACGATTTAAGCCTTACGTCGGAAACGTCCGGCAATCTGGTTATTCTCGTCGCGGCGCGTCTAGGGAAGACGCGGCTTATTGATAATGTTGTAGTCAGCGCTGGTGAGTTGTAACGGACAGCCGCGCAAACGCCCCCTAAACTTGAACATCAACGGTGGAGCCAAGAGGCTCGCTAAGCTGGAGGTGCACCTCGCAGTGCGGCTGTTCAATGCCGCACCGCAGAAAGCCTTCTTGCGCTGGCCCGACATCTCGACTTCCACCCCTTCACACACGGCGCGTATCCAGGCCATTTGATCTTTTGTGGCGGATTCGAACTGTAGCGATGATCCGCAATCGGTCGATTCTGTTGAAAAAGTCGGATTTTCAGTTCACATGAACTCAGGCACGGCTACCACCGGAGAACCTCCTCACCAAGTTGAGTGGTTTCTCGGCCCTTCGTTGACCATTGTTGCTTTGTTATTGGGTTAATTTGAGGTTTTTAGCTGCTTGCAGGCGCACCTATCCCAGGGTATGCGGCGCTTGAGATGTAAGTTTGACCAGACGCCGCAGGTTCTGTACCGAAGCCGCCAGTGTGACCTCATCGGTTGCGCCACTCATGCCATGCAGTCGCAGGCGATCCAGTTTCCGGATGCGCTTGAGGTGGGCAGCCAAGGCATCAATGCCAACGTTATTCGTAAGTTGCTGCCGATTTACCGCGACAAGGCTGTCGCGCCACTTCCGGCGTTCGTACCGCTGCAACCGATACGTAAACGGCACGCTGACAAAGCGGTGGTTATCGCTCTGCCGCTGGGCGACAAATCATCACGGTCAATGGCCCATCTGCGACCCGGACGCCTGCGCACATTTCATCCGCAGCCTCTCACAATGATCCGTATCGACGCCATCTGGTTCGCCACCGAGCCGATGGACATGCGCGCAGGCGAAACGGCGTTGGCCCGCGTGGTCGCAGTGTTCGGTGCGGCGAAACCGCACTGTCTTAACTGTTCGCCAACCGCCGGACGTAGTAACACGAACGATTGACATCAAAGTCTGGGTAACTGCTTGCATTCGGCCTGATCAGTCATTTGCATCGTATTTGACCGCCACGTTTCACGGACACGACCGGCAGAGAACGACCCGAAGCGGACGGTGACGACCGGCAGAAATCGGCCAGAAGCGGCCTTACAATCGCCCCCACTACATTTGAAGGAATCGATCGGGCCGGCATGAACAAAGGGCGCTGGCTACCTTGTCGTTAATGATTTCCTCGCTGGCAAGAAGCCCCACTATCGCCGCCAAAGTGACTCCAGGATGCATTACACAGACATAGACACCGGCCACGTTTGGTAGATAACCGATGATGGGGAGGCCATCCGCAGGTATGGGCCTGAGACCGACACAAGCCAATTGCACATTGATGGAACCCGTCCCATGGAGTTGGTTCTGGATTGTCCCGGCCGTTCGAAGCGCTATCGCTGCGGGCTGACTCTCAATGGTGTCATCCAGGTAGTCTTCTGCTGCCAGCAACGTACCATCCGAGCTTTGTCTCACTTCCATCTCAGGGCTGGAAATGAGGGTGTGCACGAGGTTGGGTTGTGATTTGTAACGAATGAAAATGGCAGGCGAAGCCTCTACCGGAAGAGACACCTCGAGCATATCTGTCAGTTTCGTGATGCCTGTCCCGGCTGCAAGTACGACAACATCAGCATCGATGATGCCCATTGTCGTATCAACGCCCGTCACCTTCGCGCCTTGGGTTACAAAGCCCAGAACACGCGTCTGGGTGAGAATCTTCGCCCCATATGCCTGGGCACCTGCAATCAACGCATGGGTGGCTGCCACTGCGTCCAGCGCCCCTTCATCAGCCGCATACAAAGCAGATTGAGGAGGATGCTTGAGATTGGGTTCAAGGCCGAGAATCTGCGATCGGGATACCCGATTTACCGGAGCCTGTTTACCTGAAACTGGCAGCGCTTCATTTGTCTTCGCGTTGAAAGACAAAGCACCTGTCCAGCGTATATTCAGGTCAGGCAACCGGGATTCGAGTCGACGATATGCCTTGATTGCAGCGCCGCGCAGTTCTGCAATGGGGTCAGGTCCTGCGTATCGGGTGTTGATCCAGGCGAATGAACGTCCAGTCACTCCCGACGCGATCCCTTCGGCCTCTACCAAGGTGACATTCGCGCCTTTATCAGCCAGGTGATACGCCAGCGAAGCGCCCACGATACCTGCACCAACGATAACGACTCGTTTGCCCTGAGCATTTGCCATATCAACCTCCATTCTGTCGACCTGCCCATGGTACGACGGCTGGAGGAATTCACCACATGGAAACCTGATCGTTCATGTCACTATTTCAGTGTGTGCTCCTGGCCGTTTATTACCTGTCGAAAGGGAGGGTGCGGCCCATAATCGGCGTTCAGCCCGCTATTGCCGTACGCGGGCAGATACCCCTTGAGGATTTGTACGTGCTCTTCTCCAGGCGTCTTCGTTTGCTCTTTTTGGCTCATTTCAAAGGATAAGCGCGCTTCGCGCTCCTTCTGACAGTGCCTCCGTCAATTTCTCCAAGACGTTGGGAAAGCCCAACGCTTCTTGGAATTGAAGTGACGTGTTCTCAGTAGCCCCACTCGGGACTAATCAATCGAATGCCGTTGTCGCCCCATTGTTGATGATCGTTTTTTTCATCGCCGCGAGGAGACCACTCGTTAGCTTATGTCAACTGCTGTTGATATTGTTGGTGGGTGGACGTAGTCTCGTGAAGACCCCAGACCGGGTTTCAGGGTCAAATGACAACAGTTCTCACCAATATGGATAGCCAAAATGCCGCCGAGCTAACTATTTGGCTGGGGCCTTTTAAGGCTAGCCAAACCGCCAGCAAGCTCCAAGCGTCAGGTCGTGCACTATTACAATAATAAGGAAACAAAAAATGAAACGTTGGTCAGTGCTTGTTGGATGCTTTCTCGGGATGACCATCGCGCCGCCCGCCATTCTCCTGATTCCGCTGGGCCTGTTCATGAAGTCGGTGGCGGGGGAGTTCGGCTGGTCCCGTACGGATTTCTCCATCATTCTTTCGACCGCTGCCATCTGCAATGCCCTGGTGATGCCGCTGGCCGGCTATCTGGTCGACCGCTTCGGCGCGGCCCGGGTCGCGCTGATTGGCACGGTGTTGGGGTGCGGCAGCTACATGTGTCTGTCGCTCACTCATTCCTTCGGCGCGTTTGTCGCAATTACGGCGCTGAGTGTTACCTTGGGCAACCTGGCGAGTTATCCAGCCTTTCTGTTCTTGACCCAGCGTTGGTTCGACAAACACCTGGGGCTTGCCTTTGCCATCACCTCGTCGGGCCTCGCGGTGGGCACCGGCGGATTTTCCTACCTTATTTCGCAGAACATCGAACTGCATGGCTGGCGTGAGGCATTTGTGATCGGAGGGGCGATTGCCCTGGTGATTGGCCTGGTCAATCTCGCCGTGTTTGTTCGTGACAACAAGGGGCCGATTCCAGAAGCGGAACGCAGCGGCGAAAAAAACCAACTCGGCCAGGACGGTCTGACCTTGCGAAGTGCTCTGGCAACGCGCGATTTCTGGTTGTATTCGCTGGCCTTTGTGCTGGTGCTGTTTGGCGCTGTGGGCGCCAGTTTTCACCTGCCTGCGATGTTGTCGGACTGGGGCGTATCTGCCGCTCAGATTGCCGGCATCGTTGCTGCTGGCTCTGTCGGGTCTTTATTCGGACGACTTTGCGGTGGCGCCTTGCTGGATCATCTGCACACACGCACCGTGGCCGGTATTTTTCTCGCGTGCCAGTTGGCCGGTTTCGTGATGCTCATGAATGGTCCAGGTTGGGCGCTGCTTGCCAGCTTTCTGATTGGAGCAACGCAAGGCGCGGAAATCGATATTTTGGGTTATCTCATTGCCCGTCGATTTGGGCGCCTGGCTTACGCGCGGATCTTCGGCAGCGCCTTTTCGGTCACGCTGCTGGGAGCCATCATCGGCCCCATCGTGCTGGGTATGGTTTTCGATAAAAGCGGCTCTTACAGCTTGGGCCTGATGCTGTTCCCGATACTGCCGGCCCTTGCGTTTGGCTTGCTGTGCCTGTCCGCCAAGTCGCCGCAACAGGCCTGGGTTTCCACCGCAGCCAAGGTGACATAACGCGTTTTCAATATCGTTAGCTTCTGAATACAACAAAAATAAAAAGGGAAAAGTATGCGGCCCAACTCAATCGGGATGAACCGAATCCGTAAGTGTGCGCCTGAGTTTATACGCCTTACGCTCGCGGCATCCCTGGCTTTATGGGTAGCTCATTCGCTGAATGCTCGCGCTGAAACAACGACCTCCAAACAGGATTTAGTCGGGCAGGTTGCCCCGGAACTGAAGCTGCCGGTTTCTTCTTTTGATCAGGCAGTAGCGAAGAAATCACTGCCTGACAGTCAACTGCTTGGCCACATTATCGAGCGAAAAAAGCAGTTCGCGAAAATCGACGCATTGGTAGAGCACGGCCAACTGACCGAGTTGCCGCCGCCGTCCGAAAGCATCCTCGGTGATGCGGGTGGACTGCGAAATGACCTTGCCGAGCATGGCATCGGCTTCAACATCCTCAACATGTCCAATTTCACCAATAACTACCTCGATCACGACCGGCATAATCCGCAAGCCTACAGCGGTGAGCGACCCACTTACTCGTCGAACCTGGTGGCAGGAATTACCTACGACCTGGGGCGAGTAGGCCTGGAAAATGGCCAGTTCATTTTGGGGATTGGCAGTTACTACTCCAGCTGGGATGAAGTAAATCCATCCTCCAAATTCAGCTACACGCGCATCGCGTACTACCAGAGCCTGTGGGATAAAACCGTTGAATTCAAAATCGGTGTGTTGCCTAACGACCTGGAGTTTATCGGGCCGTTCACTGGCGGCACGCTAGTAGGTGGCACCCAAGGCCTGCAGGCGCTTATTCCCTATCAGGTCGGCTTGAGCCACGCACCCATTTCGAGCCCTGCAGCCAATGTGACCCTGAACGTCGGGAACTTCTACAACAAGTTTGGCGTGCAACGCAGCATCAGTCCTGACGGTATGGGGGCGGAAATCGACCGCCATCTAGGTGAGCTCGACTTGCACGTTGATCATGCCGGCGCGCTGTACATCGATGAGCTCGGGTTCAAGCGCAACGCGACGCCAGGCACCCCGTATGCGTGGCTGCGTGCCGGTTATATCTACAACACGTCGGAGTACAGCCAGTTTTTAAGTAACGAGCGCAGTGACAATAACTATGCGGGCTACGTGCTGGGTGACTACCAGTTTTACCAGTTCGACAGCGCCATCGCCTCACGCGGTCTTTATGCCGGCTTTACCTGGATGTCGGCACCGGAAGATCGCAATTTGTTCGATCTGTATTACGGCTTCCGTGTGTTCGCAAAAGGGCCGATGGATTCGCGCCCGTTCGATATGGTGACGCTGGAATACGGTTTTACCAGTTACAGCGACGACGCCAACAAGAAGCTCGATAACTTCCATGTCTCGAACGCTGACGATTCGAGGTCCACCACGCTTGCCTATAACATGCGTCTGGCTGCAGGTGCGTATTTACGTACGGGGCTCAGCTATGTCGAGCATCCGTCATTCAGTCCGGATGTCAAAGATGCACTTAACCTGCAAGTCGGCCTGACGTTGTTTTTCTGATGTGTTCAACGGCTTGGCAGCCTAGTTGTTTTTCTTTCAGGAGATGAGTTCATTGATCCTCATAACATCGGCTAACGGCAACCAGGGCAAACGGCTGGTGCCCAAGCTTCTCGCGTCCGGCCACCACGTGCGGGCCTGCGTAAGAACCGCAGCGTCGGCCGAGCAACTGCGAGCGCTCGGTGCGCAGCAGGTGCTGATGGGCGACCTTGCCGATCCGGCGTTCATTGCCCAGGCCATGAAAGGCGTATCCAGCGTGTACCACATCGGGCCGACGCTCCATCAGGAAGAGCGCGCGATGGGTTTCGCCATGATCGACGCGGCCAAGGCGGAGGGCGTGGGGCATTTCGTGTTCAGTTCCGTGCTACACGCCATTGCCAGTGATCTGATCCAACATGAGATCAAGCGCGACATTGAAGAACATCTGCTGTCCTCCGGGCTCGAATACACCATTCTGCAGCCAGCCAACTACATGTTGCCTTCACGCATGAAGGCGGTTTTTGAGGAAGGCGTATTCCGTCTGGCGTGGGCCTTGGAAAAACGACAATCGATGGTGGACCTGGGCGACGTTACCGAGGTGGTTGCGCGGGTTCTTTCTGACCCCGAGCGTCACTGGGGTGCAACCTATGAGCTGGTGGGGCCCGGTCGCTTCAACGCGTACGAAATCGGTGCGGTCGCTTCAAACGTGGTTGGACGTGAAATCAAGGTCGAGCGATTCGATGTCGAAGTGTTCGTACGCGAGCGTTTCGGCAATCTTGAACCCGACGCGCTCCAGCATATGTTGCGCATGAACCTTGCCATTGCCGCGCATTACAGTAACCACGACTTTGTCGGTAACTCCAACGTGCTGTCCTTTCTCCTTGGCCGTCCCGCTACGACCTTCGACGAGTTTGTCCGAAAGGAGTACGCAAACTTCAGGAAAGCACTTTCTGATTGAGATGGATCGGTAGACGCCTACCTTTTCAGCGGGCCGCTCGTGCAATGCGGCGGCTCGGCGGGTAACTCCAGGGCTATTAGCGATTCAGCTAACCCACATCATTATTGGCCATTGGCCGAGCCGCACGCCTAGGAGATAGGCTCTAAACGCAAGCGACGCAGAACGTCGGAAATCGAAAAACAACAACAAGAAGATCTCATATGCGCAGTTCGCCTTGGTGCCATCAGCCATATCCATTTTCGCTCGGATTCGATTCGCCTTCGATGTGCAAAGGCGGATCCCGATGATCGCTCGTGTACTGGGCAACCTGTCAGTGGGCACCAAGCTGTCGCTGGGTTTTGGTTTGGTGTTGTTATCGACCTTAGGCGTTGCAGCGACCGCGTTTTATGCCTTCAACGTGCTCGAAGTCCGCGCCGAGAAGATGAACGACGTCGCATCCGTTGAGTCGTTGATGTTGCAAGCGCAGGTAGCGGTAAAGGCGTTCGGCCTGGAGTTGGCTGAGGATGAGGCCAACAAGGTTTCCACCCTGATCGGTGAGCTCGTCTCGCTACTTGAAATGTCCGAGGCGAAAGCCGGGCAGGGCGGCTCCATCGACGCCGCAAAAAGTTACCTCGCCCAGTTCGAGCGGTACGCTCAAGCCCAGCGCGATGCCCGCAAGGCTCGACTGCGCATGCAGCAACTGGCACAGGTGGTTGGCGAGCGATTTACCGTGGTAATGCTGGACCAGCTCGACGCGGTCAACCTTCTGGCTTCGAGGGCGCAGCCGGCTGATTCGGTACGCATGCTGCAACTTGAACAAGCCTCCACGTTACGTGACAAGTTGGCCAACCTGCGTGACAGCGAACTCTATTTCACGCTGCAAGGCAGTACGGAGGATCGCAACGCCTGGGAGGCGCGGGTTATTGAGCTGCGTTCGTACATGGAAAACCTGGAGCTGCGCCTCGAGGGTTCGGAGCGTGAGTCGCTGACCCAGGCGCGCACGGCACTGGATGAATACCGCACGGCGTTCAACGGTTACGCCACGAGCCGTGATCAAACCAGCGATAGCCAGGCCGCGATGAATGTCGCCGCCGAGAAGGTAAGCGCACTGCTTGGCGAAGCCCGCATCGCACAGGTGCAGGCCTCACAGTCGATGAGTCAGTGGGTATCGCGGCTGCTTCAGGGGATTGCGCTGTTGGCGCTCGGTTTCGGCGTCGGCGCGGGTCTGTTGATTCGCCACTTGATTTTGCAACCGCTGCGTCAGGCGGTTGAACTGACCCGGCGCGTGGCATCGGGCGATCTCAGCGCGCAGATCGATGCTGCGGGGCGCCGCGATGAACTGGGCCAGTTGCTCGGCAGCGTCGGGGTCATGCTGGAAAGTTTACGAGGGCTGATCGGTCGGATTGGTCAGGGTGTCGGGCAGTTGAACCAGGCCGCCGACAGTCTGGTGCAGGTCACCGAGCGTACTCGGCAGGGCGTCGACTCGCAGCGTGAGGAGACAGAACTGGCGGCCACCGCCATGCAGCAGATGGCCGCGACTGCCCAAGACGTCGCGCGCAATGCCAGTCAGACCCGCCACGCCGTCGAACAGGTCAATGGCCAGGCACGCAAAGGCGAAGCGTTAGTGCAGCAGGCGACCACCAAGATCGGTCACCTGGCACAGGAAATGAGCGGGTGTTCCGAGGCCATGGACTCGCTGCTTAACGAGAGCGCGGCGATTGGCAAGGTGCTCGACGTGATCAGTGCCTTGGCCGGGCAGACCAATCTGCTGGCCCTGAATGCTGCGATTGAAGCGGCACGTGCCGGCGAAAACGGTCGTGGTTTCGCCGTGGTGGCGGACGAGGTACGCAACCTGGCGCGACGCACCCAAACCTCTACTGATGACATCGCCGCCATCATCCAACAGCTGCGGATCGTCGCCGGGCAGGCGGCCACTCGCTTGCAGGACAGCCAGGCGCTGACCGGCGAAAGCGTTGTGCTGGCCGCGCAGGCCTCTCAGGCGCTACAGGAAATCGCCGCGGCGGTGTCGACCGTGGAGCAGATGAGTCAGCAGATCGCTGCGGCAGCCGAACAGCAAAGTGCGGTGGCTGGACAGGTTGGCGCAAGCATGGATCGAGTACAGGCAGTCGCGGAACAAAGCACCGCCGCCAGCGGATTACTAGAGGCGTCGGTGCGTGGGTTGGAGCAGGTGGGCGGCGCGCTCAACGCGGCGGTTGGAGATTTTCGCACGGCATCCTGAAGGGGTCATTCACGCCGGCATTTGATGCCGAAATTAAGCAGCTTAGTACGGCGGCACGTTCTGTCGGTTCATCTCTAAGCAAACAACAAGAAGGGGGAGGCAGACATGAGTTCGCTAAACGAAAATTCGATCACCGGGTCACTGGCATCGCTGGATATTGATCGGGATGAAACGCAGGAGTGGCTGGAGTCGCTGGAGGCTGTCGTGCGCGATGGCGGTTCCGCGCGCGGTCAGTTCCTGCTCAAACAGTTAGAGCAACACGCAAGAGCACTTGGCATCACCTCGCACGTGCACCCGTACTCGGCCTATCGCAACACAATTGCGATTGAACGGCAGGGTCCCTATCCAGGCGACCTTGCTGTCGAGGAACGGATCACTTCGATCATTCGTTGGAACGCATTGGCCATGGTGGTGCGCGCAAACCAGGCCTACGGAGACCTGGGCGGGCATATCGCAAGTTATGCCTCTGCCGCCGAGATCTTTGAAGTCGGGTTCAATCACTTTTTCCGCGCCCGTGATGAACATCACGGTGGCGACCTGGTGTTTTATCAGCCGCACTCGGCACCTGGCGTCTATGCCCGGGCTTTTCTTGAGGGAAGGCTGTCTGAAGAGCAACTGGCCAACTACCGCCAGGAAGTCGGTGGAAATGGCCTGAGTTCTTACCCGCACCCGTGGTTGATGCCCGAGTTCTGGCAGTTCCCGACCGGGTCGATGGGCATTGGCCCGATCAGTGCGGTCTACCAGGCGCGTTATATGCGCTACCTGGAGCACCGTAATCTTGCCGAAACAGCCGACCGCCATGTCTGGGGGGTATTTGGTGACGGTGAAATGGATGAGCCCGAATCGATTGCCGGGCTCACGCTCGCGGCGCGGGAAAAACTCGACAACCTCACCTTTATCGTCAATTGCAACTTGCAGCGCCTGGATGGTCCGGTGCGTGGCAACGGCCAGGTCATTCAAGAGCTCGAGGCGCTGTTTACCGGTGCCGGCTGGAATGTCATCAAGGTTATCTGGGGCTCCGACTGGGATCCGTTGTTTGCACGGGATACGAACAATGCCCTGTTGCAACGCTTCGCCCAGACCGTCGACGGCCAATACCAGACGCTGGGCTCCAAGGACGGTGCCTACAACTTGCTGCACTTCTTCCAGCAAGATCCAGAGATCAAGGATTTGGTCTCGCACATGTCCGATGCCGAGATTGATGCCCTGAAACGCGGTGGTCACGATTTCCGCAAACTGCATGCGGCGTTCGCTGCTGCCAAATCGCACTCGGGACGTCCGACGGTCATCCTGGCCAAAACCAAAAAAGGTTACGGCATGGGCGGTGCGGGTGAGTCGCGCATGACTTCGCACCAGGCCAAGAAGCTGGATATCGACGCACTCAAGGCCTTTCGTGATCGTTTTGCGTTGCCGCTGTCGGACGACGACGTAGCGCAATTGCGCTTCTATCGCCCGGCCGAGGACAGCCAGGAAATGCGTTATCTGCGAGAGCGCCGAACGGCATTGGGCGGCTATATGCCGGCAAGGCAGAAGGGTGACGAACATGTCGCTGTGCCTGCCTTGGCTGATTACGCACGCTTTGCATTCGAGGCCGACGGCAAAGAGATGTCCACTACCATGGCGGTGGTACGGATGCTCGGCGGTTTGCTCAAGGACAAGGAACTGGGGCCTCGGATCGTGCCAATCGTTGCGGACGAAGCGCGGACATTTGGCATGGCCAACCTGTTTCGCCAGATCGGTATCTACTCGCCGCTGGGTCAGCTTTATGAGCCGGAAGATGCAGGCTCCATGCTTTATTACCGTGAAGCCTGCGATGGTCAGCTGTTGGAAGAGGGCATTACGGAAGCGGGGGCACTGTCTTCTTGGGCGGCTGCCGCAACCTCCTACAGCGTTCATGGCAAACAGATGTTGCCGTTCTATATCTACTACTCAATGTTCGGTTTTCAGCGTGTCGCCGATTTGATCTGGGCAGCGGCGGACCAACGTGCTCGCGGCTTCTTGCTGGGGGCCACCGCAGGCCGAACCACATTGGGTGGGGAAGGGCTGCAGCACCAGGATGGCAGCAGCCATGTCGTAGCGGCCACTGTTCCCAACTGCCGCGCCTATGACCCGGCTTTCGCGGGCGAGCTGGCGGTGATTGTCGACCATGGCATGCGCCAGATGATGGAGCGCGATGTCGACGAGTTCTACTACATCACGGTGATGAACGAGAACTACGCTCAGCCTTCGCTGCCGTCCGGTGTCGAGGATCAAATCATTCGCGGTATGTATCGCTATGCGGTGACGGATGCCGACTCCTCACGTGGCACGGTACGGTTGTTGGGCAGCGGGACCATCCTGCGAGAAGTGATCGCGGCCTCCGAACTGCTGGCGGCTGACTGGCAGATATCGAGCGAAGTATGGAGCGTCACCAGTTTCAGCGAGCTGGCCCGTGAAGCGCGGGACGTTGAGCGCCACAACCGTCTGAACCCCTCTGAACCTGAGCAAGTCAGCCATCTGTGCGCCTCCCTCGCAGGCGATGCACCGGTGATTGTCGCCTCCGACTATGTTCGCGCCTGGCCACAACTGATCGCCAGCTACGTCGATGCTCGCTTCATTGCGTTGGGTACCGACGGTTTTGGCCGCAGTGATACCCGCACCGCCTTGCGCAGCTTTTTTGAAGTCGATCGTCATCAGGTGGTTCTGGCCGCATTGGACGGTCTGGTCCGCGACGGGCGTTTGCCACGTCAGGTGCTGGCTGAAGCCATCGAGCGCTACGACCTGAAAGGTGATCGCCCGGCGCCGTGGACGTGCTGACAGGTTTTCTTTTCGCATGCGCTCGATGAGCGCTCCCTCCGTTGCGTGAACCCGCAACGGATCCATTTCTGGGCGACGGTAAGTCATGAGTGAAATCAGAGAGATTCATGTCCCTGACATTGGGGACTTCAAAGACCTCCCGGTGATCGAGGTGTTGGTCAAGCCAGGCGATAAGGTGGCGTTCGATGATCCATTGCTGACTCTGGAATCGGATAAGGCCTCGATGGATGTTCCGAGCCCTGGCGCCGGCACCGTGGTGTCGGTGACGATCAAGGAAGGGGATCGGGTTTCCAAAGGCAGTTCGATCCTCACGTTGCAGATGGCCGTCGATGCGGCACCCGCCGATCATCGTGCAGCCACAAGCCCCGCAGCGCTTGATCTGCCAGTGAATGCGCCGTCTGCTCCTATAGCGGCGATCCCGGTTGCCTCTGTTGCAGCTACCGCACCAAAGGCAGTGAATACGTGTGGGCCGAAACCCCACGCCAGCCCTTCGGTGCGCAGCTTTGCGCGCAAATTGGGCGTTGACGTCTCTCGTGTGGTAGCCACTGGCAAAGGCGGGCGCATGCTTCGTGAAGACGTCGAGCGTTTCGTCAAGGACGCCCTGGTTCGCCTAGACAGCCCAGCGCCGCGTTCCGGACACGCAGGAGAACTCAACCTGCTGCCATGGCCGGACGTCAATTTCGCCCGGTTCGGCACGATCGAAAAGGTCGCTATGTCGCGCATCAAGAAAATCTCCGGCGCCAATCTCGCACGCAACTGGGTGATGATCCCCCACGTCACCAACAACGAAGAAGTCGATATCACCGAGCTTGAAGCGTTTCGGGTTCAGCTCAACCTGGAAGGCGGCAAGGACGCGATCAAGTACACGATGCTGGCGTTCCTGATCAAGGCAGCGGTGGCTACCTTGAAAGCCTTCCCTCAGTTCAACAGTTCGTTGGGCAACGAAGACGGCGAGCCGATCCTGATCCTCAAGCAGTACTACCACATCGGTTTTGCGGCTGACACGCCGAACGGGCTGGTGGTGCCGGTCATTCGCGATGCCGATCAAAAGGGCATTGGCCAGATCGCCAGCGAATGCGGTGAGTTGGCAAGAAAAGCACGGGACGGCAAGTTGGGCCCGGCGGACATGACTGGAGGCACCTTTACCGTTTCCAGCCTGGGTGGCATTGGCGGGACCGGTTTTTCGCCGATTATCAATGCGCCGGAAGTGGCGATCCTCGGTGTGACGCGTGCGCAAATCAGACCGGTTTGGGATGGCAACGCCTTTGCACCGCGCCTGATTCTGCCTCTGGCACTGTCATGGGATCACCGCGTCGTCGATGGCGCGGCTGCGGCACGTTTTCTTCAACATCTGGCTGATCTGTTGGCTGATTTCCGTCGAATCACACTGTGAGGGGAACGCCCATGAGTCAGATTATTGAAGTGAAGATGCCAGGTATCGGCGACGCGGGCGCCATGCCGGTGATTGAGATCCTGGTCAAACCAGGTGATGTCGTTGCGGTGGATGACGCCGTCTGCACGCTGGAATCCGATAAGGCGACGATGGATGTGCCTTCCTCTGCTGCTGGCGTGGTGAAGGAGGTGTTGGTCAAGGTCGGCGAGAAAGTCGAGGAAGGCGCGGTGCTGTTGACGCTGGAGTCGAATGACGTCGCAGCCCGGCCTTCGCCATCTGCCGCCGCTGCGGTTCCGGCGCCCATTTCGGCGCAATCCGCTGGCGCTGACCTGGAGTGCGACGTGCTCGTTCTGGGCGGTGGTCCCGGCGGTTATTCCGCGGCCTTTCGCTCGGCGGATCTGGGGCAGAAAACCATCGTGGTCGAGCGCTATGCCTCGCTGGGCGGCGTGTGCCTGAACGTCGGCTGCATCCCCTCCAAAGCGTTGCTGCATATCGCCTCGGTGATGGAGGAAGCACCGCATCTGGCTTCACTGGGGATCTATTTTGGTGCCGCCCAGGTTGATCTCGACAAGCTGCGCGCGCACAAGGAGTCGGTGGTTGGCAAGTTGACGGGCGGGCTCGCCGGGATGGCCAAGGGGCGCAACGTTGACGTCGTCCGTGGCGTCGGTCGCTTTCTCGATTCCCATCATGTCGAGGTTGCAGTGACCTCGGGAGCAGGCCAGCAACCGACCGGTAAAAAGCAGGTCATCCGCTTCAAACAGTGCGTGATTGCCGCGGGCAGCCAGGCGGTAAAACTGCCGTTCATGCCGCAGGATCCGCGCATCGTCGACTCCACGGGTGCCCTGGAACTCAGGGCTTTGCCGAAACGCATGCTGGTGGTGGGCGGCGGGATTATCGGGTTGGAGATGGCCACCGTCTACTTGGCCCTCGGCGCACGCATCGATGTCGTCGAGATGCTGGACGGCTTGATGCAGGGACCGGATCGCGATCTGGTCAAGGTCTGGGAAAAACACAACAGCCACCGTTTCGATCAGCTGATGTTGAACACTCGCACGGTGAACGCCGAGGCCAGCGAGCAGGGTATCTGGGTGACATTCGAGGGCGAAAAAGCCCCCACCGAGCCGCAATGCTATGACCTGGTGCTGGTGGCTGTCGGGCGAAAACCCAATGGCGACCAACTGGATGCCGACAAGGCCGGTATCAACGTCAGTGAGCGTGGATTCATTGCCGTGGATAAACAAATGCGTACCAACGTGCCGCATATCTTCGCGATTGGCGACATTGTCGGCCAGCCCATGCTTGCTCATAAGGCCGTCCATGAAGGGCATGTCGCCGCTGAAGTGGCGGCCGGTGAGGCCCAGGACAATCCCGAACTGGCGCGCAGCACGTTTGATGCGTTGCAAATTCCGGGCGTTGCCTACACCAATCCAGAGGTGGCCTGGGCCGGTCTGACCCAACAGGAAGCAAAGGACAAAGGCATCAATGTCGAGGCTGCGGTTTTCCCATGGGCCGCCTCGGGACGCGCGATTGCCAATGGTCGCGATGAAGGCTTCACCAAGCTGTTGTTCGATGCCGACACCCATCGTGTGGTTGGCGGCGGCATTGTGGGTACAGGTGCAGGCGATCTGATCAGTGAGGTGTGCCTGGCCATCGAAATGGGCGCCGACGCAGTGGATATCGGCAAGACCATCCACCCTCATCCGACGTTGGGTGAAACGGTAGGGATGGCGGCGGAAGTCGCCCA
Organism: Pseudomonas sp. NPDC087336; assembly: GCF_044744285.1. NCBI lineage: Bacteria > Pseudomonadati > Pseudomonadota > Gammaproteobacteria > Pseudomonadales > Pseudomonadaceae > Pseudomonas > Pseudomonas sp. NPDC087336. The sequence continues at coordinate 126,149 of NZ_JBIUYA010000006.1, forward strand.
TGGCAGTTGCACTGACCTGCCGGCTGTACGTCGGCGGAACGCGTGATGGAGGAGGTGAGCATGAACGACTGTAATACGCTAACCCCAGTTGACTTGACCCAGTGGGTGGGCCGTGAAGAACGGCGCACTGACCGCATCGATCAGCGCGTCGCCCAGGCGCTGGCTGCCACACTCGACCTTGATCCCGATGCCTTGCAGGAGGGCGCCGAGTTGCCGCTCTTGTGGCACTGGGTGTACTTCACGCCAAATGCCCGGGACAGCGAAATGGGCCACGATGGGCATCCGGAACGCGGCGGATTCCTGCCGCCAGTGGACTTGCCCAACCGCATGTGGGCAGGCGGGCGCCTGAGCTTCGAGCAGTCGCTGCGGGTTGGCGAGGCTGTTACCCGGGCTTCGCGCATCATTCGCTGCGAGCTCAAGGTCGGACGCAATGGGGATCTGGTGTTCGTGACCGTGGAACACACCATCTCGGGTGAGCGAGGAGTGTGCCTGGTTGAAGAACAGGACATCGTTTTCCGCCAGCCCACCGTAAAAGGTGCTCCGCCTGCGGGCGCTACAGTCGAAGGCCGCGCCGAATTTCGCAAACGTATCCATCCCGAGCCGGTCTTGCTGTTCCGTTACTCGGCACTGACGTTCAACGGCCATCGTATTCACTATGACCGGCCCTACGCCACCCGGGAGGAAGGCTATCCCGGTCTTGTCGTGCACGGGCCGTTGGCCGCCACGCTGCTGCTCGAAGCCTTTCGGGGCGAGCATCCGTCCAGGCGTATCCGACGCTTCGCGTTCCGCGCCGTCGGCCCGCTTTTCGACATGGCTGACTTTGACGTGTGCGGTCAGCTCACAGGCCCGGACAGTGCCGAATTGTGGATCGACTGCGACGGGCGACTGACGATGAGGGCTGAAGTCACCTTCGACTGACTCGACAGCTCAATCCAAACAGATTTTCAACACGGTGCTTCTGTAAAGAAGCATCAAGGGCACCGCTTTGCCGCGATTCCCCTAAACAGCACAGGAAACCCACATGACCATGCTCTATACCCCTGACGAACACCAGGAAATCCGCGACGCCGTGCGTGCCCTGTGCGGCGAGTTTTCGGACGACTACTTTCGCAAGATTGACGAACAGCGTGACTACCCTGAGGCGTTTGTCGACGCGTTGATCGGCGCCGGCTGGCTCTCCGCGATGATCCCCGAGGAGTACGGCGGCTCGGGCCTGGGACTTACCGAAGCGTCCGTGATCATGGAGGAGATCAACCGCTCGGGAGCCAACGCCGGCGCCGTGCATGGCCAGATGTACAACATGAGCACGCTGCTGCGTAACGGCAGCACGGCGCAGAAGGAGAAATACCTGCCGAAGATTGCGTCGGGCCAGTTGCGTATCCAGTCGATGGCGGTCACCGAACCTACGACCGGTACGGACACCACCAAGATCAAGACGAATGCGGTGAAGAAGGACGGTCGCTACGTGGTGAACGGCCAGAAAGTGTGGATCTCGCGGGTGCAGCACTCTGACCTGATGATCCTGCTCGCACGCACTACACCGCTTGCCGAAGTGAAGAAAAAGTCCGAAGGCATGTCGATCTTCATCGTCGACCTCAAGGATGCGATCGGCAGGGGCCTCACCGTGCATCCGATCCCCAACATGGTGAACCACGAGACCAACGAGCTGTTCTTCGACAGCCTCGAGATCCCCGAGGAGAACCTGATTGGCGAGGAGGGCAAGGGTTTCAAATACATCCTCGACGGTCTCAACGCCGAGCGCACCTTGATTGCCGCCGAGTGCATCGGCGACGGCTACTGGTTCATGGAACGAGCCGTCAAATACGCCAACGAGCGCGTGGTGTTCGACCGTCCGATCGGGCAAAACCAGGGCGTGCAGTTTCCGATCGCCGATGCGTTCATCGAGATCGAGGCGGCCAACCTGATGCGCTTCAAGGCCTGTCAGCTGTTCGACGCGCACCAGGCCTGTGGTGCCCAAGCCAACATGGCCAAGTACCTGGCGGCCAAAGCCTCGTGGGAGGCCGCCAATGTGTGCATGCAGACCCACGGCGGTTTCGGTTTCGCCAATGAATACGACATTGAGCGCAAGTTCCGGGAGACCCGCCTGTACCAGGTAGCGCCCATCTCCACCAACTTGATCTACGCCTACGTCGCTGAGCATCTGCTCGGGCTGCCGCGCTCTTTCTGAGGAATCCGCCATGGCTGACAACAAACCGGTCCTTGCGCTCGAAGGCATCACGGTGATCTCGCTTGAGCACGCGATCGCAGCTCCGTTGGCGACGCGTCATCTTGCCGACTTGGGTGCCCGCGTCATCAAGGTCGAGCGACCTGGCAGCGGCGACTTTGCCCGCGCCTATGACGAGCGCGTCGATGGCCTTGCTTCGCATTTCGTCTGGGTCAACCGCTCCAAGGAAAGCCTGACCCTTGACCTGAAGCAGCCCGAAGCACACGAGATCTTGATGCAGCTGCTGTCCGAGGCTGATGTACTGGTGCAGAACCTTGCCCCCGGCGCGGCGGCCCGACTGGGGCTGTCCTACGAGGCGCTCGCACCGATCAATCCGAAGCTGATCGTGTGCGACATCTCGGGCTATGGCGAAGGCGGTCCGTACACCGAGAAAAAGGCCTATGACCTGCTGATCCAAAGCGAGGCGGGCTTCCTGTCGATCACCGGCACGCCCGAAGAACAGGTCAAGGCTGGCATCTCCATCGCCGACATCGCGGCGGGCATGTACGCCTACACCAATATCCTCGCAGCGCTGATCGAGCGCGGCAAAACCGGCCGTGGTCGGCGCATCGAGATCGCGATGATCGACGCAATGGTCGAGTGGATGGGCTTCCCGATGTACTACGCCTACGAGGGGCAGGAGCCGCCACGTCGCACAGGTGCGTCCCACGCGACGATCTATCCCTACGGGCCGTTCCGCGCAGGCGATGGTCGCACCGTGATGCTCGGCCTGCAGAACGAACGTGAGTGGTCCGTGTTCTGCGAAAAACTCTTGGACGATGCCGCACTCGCGACAAATGAGCGGTTTGCCAGTAATGCGCGGCGTACCGCCAACCGCGATGCCCTGAGCGAACTGATCGAGCAGCGCTTCGCCAGTCTCACCGCCGATGAAGTCATGGCCCGTCTCGATGCTGCCGACATCGCCAACGCCAACGTCAGCACGATGAGCGACATCTGGAACCATCCGCAACTCGCGGCGCGCAAGCGCTGGACCCGCGTGGATACGCCCGCCGGGCCAGTGCCCGCGCTACAGCCGCCAGGCATGGGCGGTGCTCATCCCGCCCGAATGGGCCCCGTGCCGGCACTGGGTGAGCATACCGAGGCGATCCTTCGCGAGCTCGGCTACACAGACCGCGCCGCCGAACTGCGCGCAAGGAAGGTAGTGTGATGGCGATTCGACAATTGAACCTGGGTCGCGCGCGGACCTTTCTCTTCGTTCCCGCGAATCGTCCCGAACGCATTTCGAAAGCGCTGGCCAGCGGTACTGACGTTGTTGTCGTCGATCTTGAAGACGCGGTGGCACCTGTCGACAAGCCCGCTGCGCGACTGGCGCTGACCACTTGGCTGGATGCCAACCCTGATGAGCGGGTTGTCGTGCGGATCAATGCCGCAGACACGCTGTGGCACGAGCAGGACCTCGTGGCCTGTCGCCACATTGGCATCGCCGGCGTGATGCTGCCCAAGGCGGATAACGCTGCGCAGGTTCAGCACGCCTTTGGCGTCAGTGGCAAACCGGTGTTGTGCATTGTTGAAACCGTGCAGGGCGTTGACGGGCTGGCGCATATCGCCGCTGCGCCGGGTTGCGCGCGCTTGATGTTCGGCAAGCTGGACCTGGCCGTCGAACTCGATCTGATCCCCGACGAATCGGACCCAGAGGAATTGGTGTTCCTGCCCTGGCGCGCCCTGTTGGTACTTGCCAGTCGACGGGAAGGCCTGCCAGCCCCGGTCGACGGCGTGTTCACGGCAATAGGCGATCAGGCGGGCCTGGCCACGTACGCCGCCCGTGCGCGCCGGCACGGTTTCAGTGGCCAACTGCTGATCCATCCAAGCCAGGTGAGCGAGGCCGCTGCGGCATTCACGCCTTCGGCACAAGACATCGCATGGGCACAGTCCGTTTGCCGTTTGGCCGAGGCTGCCGGAGGCGGCGTTGTGGTGCTCGATGGTCGCATGATCGATGCGCCGGTCATGGCGCGGGCAAGGAATGTACTCGCGCTGGCTGCGGAGTTCGGCCTTTGAATCGCGTGGCCTTTTCCAATCTGGAAAAGCTCTTGGTCCAACTTACAAATTCTTAAAACCTGCCCGTCTCAATAGTATCGAGGCGTGCAAACAACAACTGAATTTCACTTGCGGCGGGCATAACCGCCTCAGGCCAAACGATTCAAATGCAGGAGCATTACCCATGGAAAACAACGCAAATAAAAAATCGCCTGCCATGAGTGGAGCCCGACCAGGAGTGCGCACCGGAGCCGACTACATCGACTCACTTCGCGATGGTCGTTCCGTGTGGATTGATGGGGAGCGCATCAAGGATGTGACGGTTGACCGCCGTTTCCGTGGCGCGATTCAATCCATCGCGGATCTGTATGACATCCAGTGCGATCCGGCCCAGCAGGACAAGATGACGTTTGTGTCGCCCACCTCCGGTGCGCGTGTCGGGCGGTCGTTCATGCTGCCTCGCTCTGCCGAGGATCTGCGACTGCGCCGGGATATGATGAAAACCTGGATGGATGCCGTGGGCGGCATGATGGGCCGCACGCCCGACTTCCTGAACGTCATGGTTAGCGCGCATGCCTCGGCCCATGAGCTGTTTGCCGCCGGTGGTGAGCAGTTTGGCCAGAACATCCTCAACTACCACGAGTTCATTCGCGAAAACGACCTCGCGCTGACCCACTCGCTGGTTTCGCCGGATATCGATAAACGCCTGCAAATGTTCGAACAGCCAGGCGACATGGTGATGCGCGTTGTTCGCGAATCCGATGCCGGCATCTACGTTTCCGGTGCGCGTTCGGTGGCCACTCTCGGTCCGTTGGCCAACGAAGTGTTGATCATGCCGGCCGCAGCGAAATTTCCTCTGGTGGCAGACGCCGAAGCCTATGCGGTGGGCTTCGCCGCGCCTATCGACACCCCCGGCATGAAGATGATCTGCCGTCCCTCATTCCCCACCAACGGCCGCTTTGCCAACGACCCGCTCACAGCGCGGATGGACGAGATGGACGCCGTGCTGTGGTTTGAAGAAGCGTTCATTCCGTGGGAACGCGTCTTCATGTATCGCAGTATCAAAGCCGTGGAGTCGGCGATGAAATCGCCTTCCGGTCCGCATGGTTCGCACCAGTCGGCCACGCGTTCCCTGGCCAAGATGGAGTTCCTGCTGGGCATTGCCTACAACCTGACGGAAGTGAACCACAGCCGTTTCCCGAACGTGATGGTGCAACTGTCCGAACTGGTGGCGTATGTCGAGACCCTACGCGCCCTGATTCGCGTGGCCGAGATTGATTGCATTCCAGGCCCTGGAGGCACCGTGGTGCCCTACGAACAACCGCTCAATGTAGTGCGTGCCCAGTACCCGGCGATGCATGCCCGAGCGCTGGAAATCCTGCAACTTCTGGGCGCCGGCAATGTGGTGGTGGCGCCGACGGTGGAGGATCTCCACAGCGAAAACGGTCCGGCCATCGAGCGTTACTGCGCCGGGGCCGACATCCCCGCTGAACGCAAGATGCAACTGCTGCGACTGGCCTGGGATGCGTCCTGCTCGTCCTTTGCCGGGCGGCAGAACTTGTACGAGAAGTTCTTCTCCGGCGATCCATGGCGCAACGCCCAGATGCGCGGCGAGCGATATCCGGGTGCCCGCGAGGCGCAAGACCGTGTGTGGGCGTTCCTGGACCGCAATGGCGAATGGGACAAGAAGATCAACGGCCAGTAAGCGAAAGCTGCCGCTGTATTAGCCACGCTGCGGCAGCCGACCAACAACAATAACGTGCGGAGTTTTGTATGCCTCGTATTCAACTGCCAACCCCCGACGAAGAGCCGCAAGCCTTTGCGCTGCTTCGGGCCAAGCGCGGTCACGCACCGAATGCACAAATCTTTCGGACCCTGGCCATCTGCCCGGAGATCCTCGAAGTCTTCATTCCCATGGCGGACGCGGTGCGCGAGGGCTACGGCATCGACCCGAAATTGCGTGAGATGGCCATCGTCATGTCATGCCAGACCATGGGCACACATTACGAACACGATCCGCATTGGAATCGGGCCATCAAGGAGGGCGTCTCCAAGGAGCAAATGCTCGCGCTCTGGGACTTTGAAAAGAGTGCTCTGTTCTCTGATCTGGAAAAGGCCGTACTTCGCCTGGCGCGGGACGCTACCCGGGCACCGGCGCAGGTCAGCGACAAAGTGTGGGAAGACGTGTACCACGGCCTCGGTCAAAAACAGAGCGTTGCGCTGCTGTTCAATATTGGTTGGTACAACATGACCGGTCGGTTGACTGGCCCCCTCGAGTTGAGCAACGAAGCCGATTTCACTCGGCTCTGACAAAGACATCAGGAGACACACCATGCCACTGCCAAAACCGGTCTACTACCCACCGTTCAATATCACCCGCTCCAGTCACGCCGTCATCACCTCGCGCGACCTGGAAGCCAGTCGCGATTTTTACGAGCAGGTAATTGGCCTGGTCCTGACCGAACGAGATGCCGACACCCTCTATTTCCGCGGCCTGGAAGAGGTATGCCACCACAGTCTGGTGATCAAGCGCCACAACGGTGAGCATTCAGCGGAAGCAATTGGCTTTCGGGTGTACACCGAAGAAGAACTGGACAAGGCGGAGCACTTCTACAAATCCAAAGGCCTGCCGGCACGCTGGATCGAAGTCCCGCATCAAGGCCGGACGCTGCTGGTCAATGACCCGGCCGGCACTCCTGTGCAACTCTGCGCCACCATGAGTACGACGCCCCGTGTGTACACGCAGTTTCAGGACTTCAAGGGTGGCGCGGCCATGCGCTTCGACCACTACCAGATCCAGGTTCCGAATGTGCAGGAGCAGACCGATTTCTACGCAGAAATGGGCTTTCGCATCTCGGAATACATGGCGCTGGACGAGAAGTTGATCGCGACATTCATGTTCCGCAAACCCGGCACCCAGGACATCGTTTTTCTGGAAAATCCGGGCCCGCGCCTGCATCACTTTGCCTACACCGTTTCCGACTCCCACAGCATCCTGCGTGCCTGCGACATCGCCGGCAACCTGGGCATGGGCGACATCGTGGAGCGGGGCCCCGGTCGGCATGGTCCGGCTGGCGTGTTGTTTGTCTATCTGCGCGATCCCGATGGCCATCGCGTGGAGTTGTTCTGTGATCACTATCTGCTGATCGATATCGAGGTCGAGCCTGTCGCCTGGGATGTGCGCAAACCCGGCCTGTCACTGCGCTGGGGCCTGCCACCTCAGGAATGCTGGTTCAACGAGACCACTGCGTTCAGTGGCATCCCGACGAAACAGTTGGACCACGAACGAGGCCCGCTGGTGACGCTTGAGACCTACCTGGCAGATAAGGCACGGGCCAGGGCCGCCAAGTAGTTTTGTCGGTGCCGCTTCGGCGGCCCTTGTGCAGCGCGGTGGTATCGATCGAGAGATTGGAGATATTCAGAATGACGACACAGACAGCAACCCAGACAGACCTTGCCGTATCAGGCCCACGTTTCGATGGCCGCGCTCTGCGAGACGCGTTCGGTTCGTTCGCCACTGGCGTGACGATTGTCACCACGGCGGGCCCGGGCGGCGTGGATATCGGTCTGACCGCGAACAGCTTTTCCTCGGTGTCGCTGGACCCGCCGATGGTGCTCTGGAGCCTGGCGCGGACATCCTTGAACATGGATGCATTCCGCAACAGCGGGCATTTCGCCGTGCATATCCTGTCTGCCGATCAGGAGGCGCTGTCGGGGCGCTTTGCGAGCAAGGGCATCGACCGGTTCGAGGGGCTTGCAGTGGATCGCGGTCCGGACGGCATCCCGATGTTGCCGAACTGCATGGCCCGTTTCGCCTGCAAGCTGGCTTATCAATACGAGGGCGGGGATCACGTGATCTTCGTCGGCGAGATTGTCGATTTCAGCCATTCGGCACAGAAACCACTCGTTTTCCACGGCGGGCGGTACGGCATGTTGCTGCCCAAGCAGTCCGTTGCGTCGGCCGATGAGTTCAGCAACCTCTCAGCCGATGATTTGCTGTACCAGGTTTCGAATGCCTACTTCCGCACCCGGAAGACCGTTATCGAGAAGCTCGAATCCCACCAATGGACGGCAGAGGAATATGCCGTGCTGAGCATCATTGGCCGTGAGGACGGGCTGTGCATGCCAGAGATCGTGGCGCGCAGCGAGAAGGTCCGCGGCCAGGGGATTTCCGCGACCATTGTTCAGAAGCTGATCGTGCAGGGGTTGCTTCACGAGGTCGATTCCGGCGATGGGCAAATTACTGTCAGGTTGACCCCTGAAGGTCGCCGCTCGGTCCTGGAACTGATCGCGATACGCAAGTCGAGCGAGGCCGATGTGCAAGGCCTTCTGGACCCGAGCGAAGTGCAATTGCTCAAACACCTGCTGGCCAGGCTTGACGCATGAAAATCGCACGCTACCAATCTGCCGCAGGGCCTGAGCGACTCGGAATCGTCACCTCCGTGTCGGGCCGTGAAATGCTCGTTGATGTTGCCAAGGCTGCTGCTGTTCGCGGCGGGTCAAGCACATCAACATCGGGTGCGCCAACGTCGGTGATGGGCCTGATCGAGGGCGGAGCACCGGCGATGGAGGCCGCGCGCGAGTTGCTCACGTGGGCAGCGGATCGCCAGGACCCCGTCTGGATGGATGACCCGAACTCCGTGGCGTGGCTGACGCCTGTGCCAGAGAAGTCCATGTTTTGTGCTGGCCGCAACTTCGGGCGGCACAAGCTGGAGTCGATGAAGGGCGATGCAGGTAACGCCAGCAAGCTGCACAGCGACTTTCCGACGGGCTTCGTCAAGCTGGGGCGCACGCTCGTTCCGCACAAGAGTCAGGTGAAGCGGCCCGACGACGTGCTTGATTTCGACTACGAAGTCGAGATCGCGCTGGTGCTGGGTAAGGCAATTGATGCGCGCAGCGACATCGACCCTGCGAGCGCCATCTTCGGCTACACCATTTTCAACGACCTGTCGGCCCGGGAATGGCAGCTTCGCGAAATGCAGAACGGCATGATCATGCTGGGCAAGAACTTCCCTGGCTTCGGCCCGCTCGGCCCCTACATCCTCACCGCAGACGACGTGCCGGATCCCACTGGCCTGGTGCTGTGGCTGAAGGTCAACGGCGAACTGCGCCAGCACTCCGATTGCCGCGACCTGATCTTTGGTTTTGCGGAAATGGTCGCGTTCTGGTCGCGTTTCGGCCTGGTTCCCGGCGACCTGATCAGCACGGGTACGCCTGAAGGTGTTGCCTTGCACCACAAGCCTGATCCGCAGCAGTGGTATCTCAAGCCTGGGGACCGGGTGGAGGCGGGCGTGGAAGGTATTGGCGTCCTGGAGACGTTCATCGTTTAACCCCCCCATTCCCTCACTTATGGAGCGTTTTATGAAGCTGTATTTTTTGCCGGGTGCCTGTCAGATCGGCATCCATGCCTTGCTTGCTGAAATTGGCCAGCCATTCGAGATCGAGAAGGCTGCTCGTCCGGGGACGCCGGAATTTGAGGCTTACACGCAGATCAATCCCAAGGGCAAAGTTCCCGCGCTGATTCGCGATGACGGATCGCTGCTCACAGAGTTCCCGGTGATCGCGCTCTATCTCGCCCGCAGCAATCCTGAAAGAGAGCTGATCCCGACCGATATCGAAGGCGAAATTCGCGTGCTGGAAATGACCGAATATTTGGTATCTACCGTTCACATGCAAGGCTACACTCGGGCTCGCCGACCCGAGAAGTTCGCGCCGAGCGAATCAGACCATGCGGCCGTAAAAGCACAGGGGCTGAAGATATTCCAGGCCGGGCTTGACCGGGCTGAACGACAGATCAATGGCAAAGACTGGCTGTTCGAGAAAATGTCCATCGCGGATTTTGCGCTCTTCTACCTTGAACACTGGTCTGTGCTCAATGGAATCGGCTCGCTGGGTCCGGGTTGTCAGGCACACCACGACCGCTTGTGGTCGAAGGTCGACATTCGCCGCGCCGTTGAGTCTGAACTCAACTCCTAATTTTGAGCGCTGCACCATGGACATGCTGTTGAAGCTGAAGGCCTTCGTCGTGACCGCCGACAGCGGTAACTTTTCGGCGGCTGCGCGCACGTTATACACGTCGCCCTCGGTGATCATGAAGCGGGTCGACGAACTCGAATGGGACTTCAAAACAACGCTGTTCGACCGCTCTACAAGGCGGTTGACGTTGACCGATACCGGGCATAGCTACGTGACCCACGCACGGCAACTGCTACGGTCTTACAACGACATGGCCAGCGGCGCGATTTTGAGCCCTGGCCGAATCGAAGGGCCGATTCGAATCAAGGCCCCAGCCGTGCTCATTCGGCAGGGCCTTGGTGATCTGTTCACCACCTACCGGGCTGAGAACCCGCTCGTTCAACTGGAAATCATTGCGTCCGACAGGGGTGGCAATCCGGCGGAGGAGGGGTTTGATATCTCGGTGGGGATGGATCAAATGACCTATTCGGACGTGGTCGAACAGGTTATCCGTCCCTTTCCGCGCCTTCTCTGTGCAGCCCCGGCCTATCTCTCCCAATATGATGCGTTGCTGCATCCACGCGACCTGGTCCATCACCCTTGTCTGACGTTTTCTATCGCCGGTTCCATCTGGGGGTTCAACTCGCCTGAGGGGCGCATAGAAGTAGACGTGCATCCTGTTCTCATCACCAACGACGAAGGCTATTTGTGCGCCGCCGCCCGCGGTGGTCACGGTATTGTTCAACTGGCATTGCCGATCGTTGCCGATGCTCTGCAAGCCGGGGAACTTGTTCCTGTGCTGGAGCAGTTTTCGCTGGTGGAACGCTGGGTGAAAATCATGGTGCCGACTGCGCGACTGGAACTGACGCGGGTAAAACTGCTGTTCGACAAGATGGCGATGCACCTGTCCTCCCACTGAATCACCAATCCCCTGTAGGAGCGAGCTTGCTCGCGATGGTCGCCAACGATAACGCGTTCTGTCTGGATACCCCTTTTGTCCGGACGATTTTCGCGAGCAAGCTTGCTTCTACAAAGACTCCACGTCCGGCCTCTTGGCCCTGAAATAGCCCTCCTGGTACGACGAATCAAATAGGTAAATGCCCGCCAATTCTGGCGCGGCAGAGGTGTGCTTTTTCTTAACCACCCCGATTACCCAAGCCCTGGCTTGACCATCAAAAATCTGACTGCGGTGTAGCGGGTTTTATCATTGTTCACGCCAAAAGGGGGCTGCATATACTCGGTCCAACACAGAAACACAGTCAGGGCTGAAGATAAGAAAACCATCTTTCAAACCACGACTCTGTGTTGCCTGCACGACGATCCGCTCGCGCATGAATAGACGCCAGATTCACAAACATCATGGGAAGTATTTCTTGTGGCGCGGGTGGCTGGCCGATGTTCACGCGACCTTGCAGATCAGCAACCGGAGTTCATAAGTCACACAATCTCTCTAGGTAGCAATGATGCAAATAATAAAAATAAAATTTGCAGTATCCCAAGATGATTTGTACCGCCAAAGCCTTAGATCCGTAGTAGTTGCCACAAGTCTGATGGCGGCTGGCTCTTCATTGGCTGCGCCAATCGATCTTGGTAATCCCGACTTCAAGCTACGCTGGGATAACACGGTCAAATACTCCTCCGCTATCCGTGTAAAAAACCCGGATGACACGCTCACCAAGTTCGCTCCCGCCACCCCAACCAGCGGAGCTGGCCCTGCGGCGCTTAACGGCGACGACGGCGACCGTAACTTCAAGAGCGGCAGGTTGATCTCCAATCGACTCGATTTGCTGTCCGAGATGGACCTGGTCTTTCGCGATGATTACGGCCTGCGCGTGAGCGGTGCGGCCTGGTATGACGACGTCTACAACCACAAGAATGACAACGACTCGCCGGCGACCAACAACTCGCTGTCGGTGCCGTACAACGAATTCACCGATGACACCCGCGATCTGCACGGCCGCAAGGCTGAGTTTCTGGACGCCTTCGTTTTTGGCGGCACGGATGTCGGCACAGCCCGTGTGAGCGGCCGCCTGGGTCAGCATACGGTGCTCTGGGGCGAGAGCCTGTTCTTTGGTTCCAATGCCATTGCCGGAACCCAGTCGCCGGTGGATGCGGTCAAGGCGTCCTCGGTGCCAGGGTCGACCACTAAAGAAATCATCAGGCCGGTCGGCCAGTTCTCGGGGCAGATCCAGTTTTCGCCGGCGCTGACCCTGATTGGTTACTACCAATACGACTGGGAAGCTACGCGCCTGCCCGCGGCCGGCAGCTACTTCTCGGTGAACGATTTCATCGGCGACGGTGGCGAGCGCATTCGATTTGCACCCGGCGTACCTGGCGTTGGCTTGTCGCGCGGTGAAGATATCAAGGCAAGCGATCACGGCCAGTACGGTCTTGGCGTTCGCTCTCAATTGGGCAACTGGGAATTTGGCGCCTATGCGATTCGCTACCACGCCAAGACGCCAGTGCTTTACTCACGAGCAGGGCGGACTCCCGTCGTAGGTGCCGGGTTCGGGATATACCAGTGGGTATATCCGGAGGACATCAAGGCGTTCGGTATCAGCGCTACCACGACCGTGGACACCGTCAACTTCGCCGGTGAACTCTCTGTGCGTCGCGACACGCCGCTGACCAGCCTGCCTGTGGAAGTTGGAAATAAAGTCGCCGACAACAACAACCACGCGTTCTACGCCATCGGCAATTCGGCCCATGCCAACGTGTCGATGATCTGGACGATGCCGCGCAACTTCATGTCCGACGAGCCTTCCTTCAGCATGGAAGTGGCCTACAACCAGCTGACCAGTTGCTCCAGCAACTGCAGCGCCATGGACCCAGGCCTGGATCGTCGCGCGGCAGCGGTGCGTGGCTTGTATGCGATACCGCAGCGCAACGTGCTGGACGGTCTGGACCTTACGCCTTCCTTCACCATTGGCTACAACCACGGCAAGTCACCCGTGGTGCTGATGGGGCCCAACGATGGCGGGGACATGACCTTCACCCTGGCGGGCAACTACCTGACCGTGTGGGACTTCTCGCTGGCGTACACGCACTACTACGGCGCGGAAAACACCGCCACGTATGCGTCTGTCGATCCCACCGTCAACGGCACGTACACCTTCGACCAGACCCTCAAAGATCGGGACTTCGTCTCCGTGTCGCTGCGTCGCACCTTCTAAGGGAAAACAATAATGACTACGTTCACTCGCATGACTTTGCTTGCCCTCGCGTGCGCCGCATTGGTGGCGCCGACTGTTCAGGCCGCTGTTTCGGCTGATGAAGCGGCCAAACTCAAGACCACACTGACCCCGCTGGGCGCAGAGCGTGCCGGCAACAAGGATGGAAGCATTCCAGCGTGGGAGGGCGGCTACCCGCTCGATGCGTCGTACAGCTCGGCGGCGATTCCGGATCTGTTTGCCAAGGACAAGCCCCTGCTCACCATCACGGGGCAGAACGCAGAGCAGTACAAAGACAAGCTGACCGAAGGCACGCTGGGCCTGTTGAAACGGTTCCCGGAGTTCAAGGTTCAGGTATTCCAGACCCGGCGCACCGCAGCGGCGCCGCAATACGTCTATGACAACACCCTGGCGAACGCCACCCGGGCGACGATGGACCCCAGTGGCGAACTCGGCCCTTTCCCCAAGGGCACGTTCGGTGGCATCCCGTTCCCGATCCCGAAGACTGGCGAAGAGGCCATCTGGAACCATCTGCTGAGATGGACGAGCCCTGGCTACCAAACGACGCCCAGCCTGGCGCGCGTTACCCCTGAAGGCAAGGTCATCCCGGTGTCGCAGAACGTGGCCAAGAGCTCGTTCCCGTACTACGACCCGAACAGCAACCTGGAAAAATGGCAAGCCGCCGGCTCCAACATTGTGGTGCGCCGTGTAGACACGTCCGGTCCACCGATCCGCGCCGGAGAGATTCTGCTGCAGCGCGTGAACATCAATGACATCGAGTCCAAAACCTGGGTGTACCTGACCGGCCAGCGACGTGTTCGCCGTCTGCCACTGACTTGCTGCGATGTGCCGAGCCCGGTGGCGGGCGGCATCCTCAACTTCGACGAAGTCGAGGTGTACTCATCGTCCATCGGTCGCTACGACTGGAAGCTGGTGGGCAAGAAAGAAATGTACGTGCCGTACAACACCAACAGTTACCACCAAGCGACATCGCTCGACCAGCTCATGACGGCAAAAACCGTCAACCCTGAGCTGGTGCGCTTCGAGCAGCATCGGGTATGGGTGGTGGAAGGAACACTCAAGCAAGGCCAGCGTCATGTGATTCCTCGCCTGCGTGTGTACCTCGATGAAGACACCTGGATCGCTGTTGCAGGCGAGCGTTGGGACGCCCAGGGGCAACTCTGGAAGGTGACCTACAACCTGCCGACCGTGTTCCCGGGGGCGCCGGGCACCATCGTCGCAGGCTACATGTCCTACGACCTGATCGGCGGTGGCTACTTCGCGTCTGCCTACTTCCCCCGTGACAAACAAGTCGACCTCAAGGCGTCGTTGCCGGACCGGATCTTCACCCCCGAATCCCTGGCCGGAGAGGGCGTGCGTTAGAACTGCATCTCGCTTTAACGATGAACCTGATGAGATAACCGGTATGAATAACAATAACAATGAAGGCTTCGACGGGTCGCGTCGGCGGCTGTTGCTGGTGGGGATGGGCCTGGGTCTGCAGGCGTTGCTGGCCCCCACCATGGCATCCACCGTAGCAGCGTTTGCCTCGGCAGCCATGCCCGGGCCGCTGCGTGAGCCTGCCACGATGACCCCTCGGGCAGCACGCGGCGTGCTGACCCGTGTGGTTCTGGCCGGTGACCGGCTGGTGGCGGTGGGAGAGCGCGGCCTGGTCGTGCTGTCTGACGACGGCGGGCGCCAATGGCGCCAGGCCCGTGTACCGGTCAGTGTGACCCTGACCTCGGTGAGCTTTGCCGACGCCCGTCAGGGTTGGATCGCTGGCCACAGTGGTGTTGTTTTGCATACCTCAGACGGCGGCGAAAGCTGGTCCATTCAGACCGATGGAGTGGCGCTCGCCAAGGCATCACTGGCCCAGGCGCTGGGCTTGCCTGACACCAACGCCGATCGTGATCGCAGCATCCAGGACGCCCAGCGCCTGGTGGATGACGGCGCTGACAAGCCCTTGTTATCAATCTGCTTTGCCGACGCTCGACGCGGAATGGTGGTGGGTGCGTTCGGCCTGGCGGCCCGCACTGACGACGGTGGCAAGACATGGACGCCTTGCCGCAACCGCCTGCCCAATCCCATGAGCCTGCATCTGTATGCGGTTGCCCACCATGACAAGACCTGGGTGGTCGCCGGAGAGCAGGGCGTGATGATGCTCAGCCGCGACGATGGCGCCAGCTTCGAATCACTGGCGGCTCCTTCGGAGCGAACCTTGTTCGCCGCTACTGCCACGCGCAAGGGTGGATTTGTGTTCGCCGGTCTTTTGGGTGCTGCTTGCCGCATTGATCCTGGCAGCACGACCGTTACTGCGATCGAGTTGTCGGCGCCCTTGACGATTCTGTCTTGTGCCGAATTGCGCGATGGCCGGGTAATGCTGCTGGCGCAGGGCGGGCGGGTCCTCGCAAGCCGTGACGACGGTGCCCACTTCGCTGAACAGCAACTCCCGCGACGCGAACCTTTGACCTCGCTGGTCGAAGCCGCAGACGGTGGTCTCGTTGCCACCAGCATGGGCGGGGTTGCCCGGCTTGGCTGATGACACCCATTCCCGCGATTGCGCGAAGCGCCAGACGATGAGTCCAACAATATGACCACTGTGACATCCACCGAGACCGCAGCTTGCCGGCTCGAAGACTTTGATCCGCGCTCGGGCTCCAGGCTCGAACGCGCCGTTTTCAACCACCGCATCCTGGTGCTGCTGCTGTGCGTGTTGGTCACGATCATGCTCGGCTACAGCGCGTTGAGCCTGAAGCTCAATGCCAGCTTCGAAAAGACGATTCCGACCGGCCATCCGTACATCACCAACTATCTGGAACACAAGAAAGAACTCACCGGCCTGGGCAACTCGGTGCGGATCGCGGTGCAAGCACGCAAGGGCGACATCTACAACGCGAGCTATCTGGAGACGCTGCGTCAGATCAACGACGCGGTGTTCATGCTGCCGGGTGTGGATCGGGCGTTCATGAAGTCGCTGTGGACGCCAAACGTGCGCTGGACTGCCGTGACCGAGGATGGCCTGGACGGTGGTCAGGTGATCCCTGCGCACTATGACGGCTCGCCCGCCAAGATCGAAGAGCTGCGCATGAACGTGCAACGCTCGGGCGAAATCGGCCAATTGGTAGCGGTCAACGGCGGCTCCACCGTCATCCAGGTGCCGTTGCTGGAGCATGATGCTTCCGGCAAGCCGCTGGACTATGCGGCCCTGTCCAAACAGTTGGAAGAGCTGCGCGCCAAGTACAGCAGTGATGACGTGGCCATTTACATCACCGGTTTTGCCAAGCTGTCCGGCGACCTCATGGATGGCATGCAAGAGGTGATCGGGTTCTTCTTCATTGCACTGATCATCTGTGCAGCGATGGTGTTCCTTTACAACCGAGACGTCATCAGCACCGCGCTGGTGGTGATAACTTCGGTGACCGGCGTGCTGTGGCAGCTAGGCCTACTGCCGCTGCTGGGGTACTCGCTCAACCCCTATTCCATGCTGGTGCCCTTCCTGATCTTCGCCATCGGTATCAGCCACGGCGCGCAGAAAATGAACGGCATCCTGCAGGACATCGGGCGCGGAACACACCGCTATGTCGCAGCCCGCTATACCTTCAGGCGCCTGTTCCTGGCCGGCCTGACCGCACTGCTGGCTGACGCCGTAGGCTTTGCGGTGCTGCTGATGATCGACATCCCGGTCATCCGCGAGCTGGCCACCGCCGCGAGCCTGGGCGTGCTGGTGCTGGTGATTTCCAACCTGATTCTGCTGCCCGTGCTCTTGAGTTATGTGGGTGTAAGCCGTAAAGCCGCCGAAAGGGCAGTGCGCCGGGAATCGTCCACCGCAGCGGGGGAGAGCGGCGCCTTCTTTATCTGGCTGGTGCGCTTCACCGAGGGGCGACGCGCACTGCTTGCAATCGTCACGGCGCTGGTTCTGGCGGTGGTGGGTGTTGCAGTAGGCACTCAACTGAAGGTCGGTGACCTCGATCCGGGGGCGCCGGAATTGCAAGCCGACTCGCGTTATAACCGCGACGTGGGCTACCTGACGAAGAACTACGGCGCCAGCAATGACCTGTTTGCAATCATGGTCAAGACGCCCGAGGGCAATTGCAGTAATTACGGTGTGCTGCGCCGCGTCGACCAACTCGAATGGGAACTGATGGATCTGCCTGGTGTTGAATCCACCCAGTCGATTGCACGGCTGCAACGGCGCCTGATGGTGGGGATGAACGAGGGCAGTCCGCTGTGGTACGACTTGTCGAGCAACCAGAACATGCTCAACACCATCACCGCCCGGGCGCCGCGTGAACTGTACAACGAAGAATGCAACTTGCTGACGGTCTACGCCTACCTGCGTGACCACCGCGCAGAAACGCTGCAGCAAGTGGTCGACCTGGTCGAGCGCTTCGCCGTTAAAAACAACGACAAGGACGCGACGTTCTTGCTCGCCGCCGGCTCGGCGGGGATCGATGCCACCACCAACATCGTGGTTCACAAGGCCTGGTACCAGATGCTGTTCATGGTCTACGGGGCGGTGGCGCTGCTGTGCTTCATCACCTTCCGTTCCTGGCGGGCAGTGCTGGTGGCCATGCTGCCGTTGATGCTCACGTCCATTTTGGCCGAGGCGCTGATGGTGATCCTGGGCATGGGCGTGAAGGTTGCGACCCTGCCGGTGATTGCGCTGGGTGTGGGCATAGGCGTGGATTACGCGCTGTACGTGTTGAGCGTGACCCTGGCGCAAATGCGTGCCGGCGCCACCTTGAAACAGGCTTACGCCACCGCGTTGCAGTTCACTGGCCGAGTGGTGCTGCTGACCGGGGTGACCCTGGCAGCAGCGGTCGCGACGTGGCATTTCTCCAGCATCAAGTTCCAGGCTGACATGGGTCTGCTTCTGGCTTTCATGTTCTTGTGGAACATGCTCGGTGCCTTGGTACTGATCCCGGCCCTGGCGCGCTTTCTGCTGCCCGGAGCGCGTGTCGGGGCAATCGTCGAAGTGATCGATGCCGCTCCCCAGCCCGCAACATCAGTGCCCATTCCCGCGGCTCAAACTGAAAAACTGACGTACGAGAGATGCCTGCCATGACTCTTTTAACCAGCGCGCCAATCACGGGCCGCACGCCAGTCAATGTCACGCAAGTTATCGAAGGTGGCAGATTCAATGCGTTCAGTCTGCAAGTTGCGGTGATCTGCTTTCTTGCGATTGTGTTCGACGGCATCGACAGCGCGCTCTTCGGTACGCTGCTACCGGCAATCATGGCCGATATGAAAATGGGCCCGGCCGAAGCGGGGATCCTGGCGAGCGTTGGGCACATCGGAGCGGTGGGCGGCGCCATTCTCTTTGGTGTGGCAGCTGATGCCCTCGGCCGCAAGCGTATGATGCTGATCGGTATGACGATCTTCATTACGTTCACGGCGGCCTGCGGATTGGCTCAGGGAGTCGTCGACTTCGCTATCTACCGCTTCATCGCCGGTTTCGGCCTGGCTGGCATCGTTCCGATTGCTGTGGCGCTGGTATTCGAATACACGCCCGGCAAGTGGAAAGCGATGGTATCCAGCGTGTCCTATACGGGCATCTCGGTGGGTGTTCTGTTATCGGCGTTGTTGTCGATGGCGGTTCTGTCCACCGTCGGATGGCGAGCGATTTTGCTTGGAACCTTCGCTTGCATCGTTCTGGTGCCCATCGCCTTGGTGTGGTTGCCTGAATCGATGTCAATTCTGGTGAAGAAGGGCAAAAGCGAAAGCATTCGCAGGATTCTGGTGAAGGCAGAACCGCAGTTTGTTCCCGCCAGCGATGACGAATACAGCCTGAATGAGCTGCCTGCTGCGAAGGTGCCTCTCAAGCGCCTGTTCCAGGGCGGCTATGGGCGCAACACGCTGTTTCTGGGGATCGGGATGCTTTGCATCATGATGACCGCCGTCACCCTGACAACCTGGATTGCACAATTAATGGTTCAGCGCGGGTATTCGCTGACAACCGGGATCTCTTTCATCCTTGTATTCACCTGCAGCAACTTCATCTCTACGCCGTTGGCGGGTTGGATGTCGGGCAGGATGGGCTACAAAAAAGTGTTCGCCATTTACATGCCCGTTCTGTTTGTTTCGATATCTCTGATTGGCGTTATTCAGGACCCGGTTGGCGCATTGATCTGCATGTTTTTCGCCGGATTCACGGCAATGGGCGCCACCTGCATTTTGTTGCCCTACGTCGGGTCGCTCTATCCATTGAGCTTTCGTTCATCGGCGATGGGCGTGATTTACGCCATTGGCCGGGTTGGGCCAATCATCGGGCCTGCAATAGCCGGTTTCATGCTGGCCGCAGGCGTCAGTGTTCCAATCATTTTGGTTTGCATGGCTGCACCAGGGCTGGTGGCTTTGGTGGCATTTCTACTGGTGAAAGAGCGTCCTGCGCAAAGTAGTTAACAGTTGGCTAAGCCCGTTTCACACAAATATCAATATAAGTTTTCACACAACCTAAAATAAGGAAAAACCATGGATCGCTATATCAATCGCTTGTTTCACGTATGCATTACCGTTGCAGATATTGACGCTGCACTTGAGTTTTATTGCGGGGTGCTTGGGCTTGAGTCGATTGGCAAACTGCGCCACGAAAGGGCGCCTGGAGAAATCCTCGGCTTCCCCAACCAGATTATCGAAATTCATGCCGATCACCTCGTCGGTAAGGACAAGGAGAACGCGACCGTTATCGACTTGATCGAGTTCGTCGAACCTAAAACAGTCGTGAATAAATCGGCTTCCGCGCCCCTGAACCATGCTGGCATCAACCGCATGGCGTTTGGTGTGGACGACACCGATGCCATTCATGAGAAGCTGAAGGCGCGTGGCGACATCGTGTTCCTATGCGAGCCGCAAGTGGTCATCGCCCCAACCGGCGGAAAATTCAAGATCCTGACGTTTAAGGACCCCTTCGACAACGTCCTGGAAGTGATTGAATACTGCAAGCAGTGAGAAGTTTGTGTAACGAATGCGGTTTTTTCGCTGACAAATCGGAGCGTTTCAAATGAGTGTGACTCAAGACAAATCTGAAATCATTGACGTCATCAACCTCTATGGTGTCGCGCTGGACGCACACGCCTGGGACTTGCTGGACGACGTGTTTACCGAGGACGCGCACGCTGACTTCGGGCCAGCAGGAGCTGTCTGGAAGTCAGTAGGTGCGCTGAAGTTCGCCTTCAAGGACTTCCACGAAACCCTGACCAATCACATGCACACCATGACCGGTTCCTGCGTTCACGTGGATGGCGACACGGCGTACGCACTGACGTATGGCGATTGGTTGCTGTCGCGTGACTCCGCAGTGGGCGGTCCTGACTGGGTTGGCCGCGGCTGGTATGACGATATCCTTGTCCGTACCGACAAGGGCTGGCGTATCAGTAATCGCGTCTGCCGACTGATTTCATGGACAGGCAACCCGAACGTTCCTGAGCCGGCTTATGAACAGCACCCGGTCATGACCACCCACACGCTGCGCAGTCATCGCGAAGAAGGCAAGGTCAGATACTTCGAAGCAATCGCCAAGAAGTAAAGAACCAAGAACAACATCTCGGCCACTTCCAGTTTTAGAACGGGAGTGGTCTGCGGATTCGCTTGCCTGAATTTCCATTGCTCTTGTTATTAATAAGAGCAACTTTCACATCGGAAACTTAACAATGAGCAATCAGACGGTTATCTGGACGGTTGGCATTAATTGCCCGGCCGAAGATGAAGACAAGTTCAATTCCTGGTACGACGACGTGCATGTACCGATGTTGTTGAAGGGTGACAATGTCAAGAAAGTGACCCGCTTCAAACTGGCAGAAGAAACCTATCACGTCGGCACGACCACTCAACCTTGCCCGACCTATCTGACTATTTATGAGTTTGAGAATCAGGCCAAATTTGAAGCCTGGATGAATGGCGCCTCGCGTGCTGAAGCCGGCGACGATAAAACCAAAACCTGGGGCGATAAGGTCTACGACGTTCAATGGGCAACGCGTTACAACCTCACCAACGCCTGGAATGTCTAATTAAAGGACGTATAGCAATGAGCGCATTAGTTAAGAAACTTCTCCATGTTTGCATCACCGTCCCTGACGTCGATCAGGCCCTAAAGTTTTATCGCGACGTGCTTGGCTTTGTTTCCACGTTTGAAACAAGGACCGACGAAGCGGACGGGCCGCTGCTGGGGTTTGCCGAAGACGAAATCAGTATTTATGCGCACCACATTTTGACCGCAGGCGCAGATCCCCAGCACGCCACTGAAATCAACCTGATTGAATACACCAAACCTTCCACCATCATCGGTGATGGCCCTTATGACTTGATGAACCAGGTGGGTATTACCCGTTTGGCACTTCTCGTCTTGAACACCCGGGAAGCCTTCGAAAAGATTCGGGCCTATGAAGGCGTTGAAGTCGTTTGCGAGCCCAAAGACATCATCATCCGCAAGCCCGGCGGCAACCTCACGATGACCTGGTTCAGCTTCAAGGACCCCTACGGCGTTTTCATCACCATTGCCGAACCGCCAAAAGCCTGAGCAAGGCTCGGTTAAAACTTGCGGTTCAGCGTCGGATCGCCCAAACCCAGTTCAATAGAATCCAGGAGATAACATGCAGATCGATGTTCTGATTGATGTAAAGACGACCATCGGTGAGGGTCCTGTATGGGACGTGCAGGAGCAGCGCTTGTACTGGATCGACGTGGTCGGCGGTCGCGTATTTCGCTGTACCGCCGACGGTCGCGAGGTTCGTACGTGGGAGATGCCGGACACCATCGGCTCCATGGCGTTGCGTCGTGATGGCGGGGCAATCGTGGCGCTCGGCTCGGGCTTTCACTTCCTCGACTTCGACACGGGTGAAACGCAGCTGATCGTCAACCCAGAGCCCGACAAACCCCACAACCGTTTGAACGACGGCAAGGTGGATGCGCGTGGGCGCTTCGTTGTTGGCAGCATGGATACCCGCGAGGGTTTCGCGGACGGCACATTGTTTCGTGTCGACCCTGATTTGTCGGTGCACACGCTCGACGCGGGGTTCGCGATCTCCAACGGGCCGTGCTGGAGCCCCGACGGGTCGACGTTCTATTTCTCGGACACCTTCTCCGGTGAAATCTGGGCGTATGACTACGACCTTGAAACCGGCGGCATCGCGAATCGGCGCACCTTTACCAAAGCAGGCTTCACCGACACTACAGCGACCGATGGCTCAACCGTCGATGCCGAAGGGTTCCTTTGGAACGCCCAGGTCTATGCCGGCAAGCTGTGCCGCTTCGCGCCTGACGGCAGCCTGGATCGCGTGATCGAAATGCCGGTCAAAAAAGTCACGAGCGTCAACTTCGGCGGCCCGGACCTGGACACGCTTTTTGTCACTTCCATGGCCAAACCTCCTTTGCCTCGCTATCCCGGTGACAACGTGATGCGCGGGAGTCTCTTTGCCATTCATGGTCTTGGTGTGAAAGGTCTGCCTGAGCCGCGATTTGGTGGCTGACCCCAGGTCATGGCCGCGCTTCCCGATGTCGGGACGCGCGGCGGGCGAGGTGCGCCATACGGTATTCGCTCGGTAAGTATCAGTGCGGGGCTGATTGCGAATGTCCGGCATCATCTGGAATCCAGGGGTAAATCTCCAGCAGAACGCTCTCTGAGAAAAATCTTCAACTCCATGGGTGAAGCATTGCAAACACATAAAAATCGCGTGGCAGTCGTTTCAGGTGCCGCCAAGGGCATTGGACAGGAACTGGCGATTCAGCTCGCCCAGCGTGGCGCGGCACTGGCGCTGCTGGACATTGCGGACCTGTCGCAAACGCGCGATCTGGTTGAGCAGGCCGGCGGCAAGGCCATCGCGATTCACTGCGACGTCAGCCGAGAAGAAGACTGGAACACTGCCGGTAAGCTTGTGAAGGAGGCATACGGTCGCTGCGATATTCTGGTCAATAACGCTGGCATCTACCCCAATGTGCATATCGACGAAATGGACTTCAAAACCTGGCGACGGACCTTTGAAATCAATCTGGATAGCCTGTTTTTGAGCTCGAAAGTGTTTGTGCCGATGATGCGTGAGCATCAGTGGGGGCGGATTGTAAACATCTCTTCCACATCGATCGTCACCAGCGCCGTCGGCGTCAGCCATTACATAGCCACGAAAATGGGCATCATTGGTTTCACGCGAGGGCTTGCCAATGACCTGGGCAAGGACTTCATCACCGTCAATGCCATCGCTCCCGCATTGACCGCAACCCCGGGAACCCGCGATCTACCCGATGCAGTGCGGGACGGGATAGTGAACCGGCAAGCGTTCAAAAGAATGGCAGTGCCGCACGATATCGTTGGACCGATCTTGTTTCTGACCAGTGATGACGCGCAGTTTGTTACCGGTCAGTTGTTGGCCGTCGACGGCGGCATGATGAAAGTCGGTTAAATAGTCGTCACTGTCCCCTTGTAGGAGCGAGCTTGCTCGCGAAAAACGTTCGGATAACGCGATCATTCAGGCAGCCCGCGTTATCGTTAACGCCCATTGCGAGCATGCTCGCTCCTACAGTGGCAAGCCATTCCCGATGTGGATAGAGTACGAGCCTCGTGCGATTTTTCTAATCCATGCAGCAAAAAGAATAAGAGACAAGCCAGCGCATGATCATCTACGAACTCTCTCGGCTGGAGCAATAATCACCCCATGCTCCCGAAGCTGATGCACATCCGCATGTTTGTCGCGGTGTACGAGGAAGGCTCCTTCACTATTGCCGCCAGCCGCGAAGGGCTGGGGCAGTCCGGCATCTCCGCGCACGTGCGACAGTTGGAAACTCAATTGGGCGTGCAGCTGTTTGCCCGTAACCGCGCAGTCATTCCTACACCGGCCGGGCATGCTTATTACCAGCAGTGCGTGCAACTGCTGCGCCTGCATGAGAGCGCATTCAACGCGGTGGGGCACAGAGCGGAACCGACCGGAGGCACGCTACGCATAGGCATGATTCCAACGATGACCCGCTCGGTATTTAGTCGAGCGCTCAGGGCCTTCGAGGCGGCGTATCCCAACGTTTCCGTGCACCTGACGGAAGGGGCCGGTAGTGTCTTGGCGACCGCGGTACGGCACGGCATGCTGGATTTCGCTGTCACGCAGCGTATGTCCTACGAAGCCGGCGGAGGCTGCGGACTGGTCACCTCTTTGTTTACAAGAACGCCGGCTTTCCTGGTGTCCTCGCCCGAATCGGACTTGCCCCATTGCGAACCGGTTCGCCTGAGCGACATCAAGGATTTGCATTTGGTACTGCCCATCGGTCGGCGGCCGCTGCTGGAGCAGTACCTGGTCGACCACAAGGTCCATGTCGAGCAACGGCTCAACTGGTTCGAATCCATGTTGGGCGCGATGGATCTGGTGCGTTCCAGCCATTGGACGGCCATCATTTCCGGGCTTTTCATCGCTGATGATTTGCGGCGTCGGCGCTTCACCCTAAACCCGTTAGCCGATCCCATTCTTTGGGACGACATGCTGTTGGTGGAGGCGGCGCGCAAGCCCTTGTCCATGGCCGCCCAAAACTTCATCGAGTTGTTGAGGGAGGCCACCGAAGAGATCAATGCGATCCCGATTCGCATCGCTCATGGCGAGCCGTTGTCGGGCCTCAGTCAGTCCTCCGCCTTTAACGAGCGCCCTACGCCATGAGTGATTCGCTGCCCGGTCTGCGGGAAATGCAAATGTTTGTGGCGGTGTATGAGACACGGTCCTTCACCGCCGCGGCGACACGTGAATTCGCCACTCAGTCGGGCATATCCCAACACGTTAAACAGATCGAAGAATTGCTGGGGGTGCAGCTGTTCGACCGGCAGAAAAGTGTCGAGCCAACAGAAGCGGGGACCTTGTTTTACCAGCATTGTCTGGAGGTGCTGGCGGCCAATTCAAAGTCTGTGACGGCACTGGATACATTCGAAAGCGGCCTCTGCGGCGAGGTCAGATTTGGGCTGACGCCGACACTGGCGACTTATCAGCTTGCACCGGCCTATTTGCGCCTGATGGCGCAGAATCCCAACGCTTCTGTCGCAGTGATCGATGCCCCCAGCAATATGCTGATCGACAGGGTGCGGGCCAATGAGCTCGATTTTGCAATCATCCCTTCGATTTCGCAGCCGCCACCGGATCTGGTGACGTCGGTGTTTGCCGCCACGCCTGCGTTCCTGGTGTCGTCAAAGAGTCATACCAGCGACTTCGCACATGGGGAGGTGATTGAGCTCGACAGACTGGCGGGGCTCAAGCTGCTGGCCCCTGACAGTCGCGAGTTTGCACAGTGGATTGGCTCGCCGCTGGGCGCGCCTTCGGGGTCGGGCCCCAGTTACCAGCTCGATGCGGTGCTGGCCACGCTCGACCTGATCCGGCAAAGCGAGTGGATGGCCATTCTTCCCGGCCTGCTGTTCGTTCACGACTTCAACGCAGATCCATCGGAACGGGATTACAAACTCAACCCGTTTGCCGGCTCCGGCCTGACGCTGGAACTGTTGCTGGTGCAGCCATCACGATCAATGCCAAGTCCGATGGCGCAGGCAACCATCCACGCCATCCAGCAGGTCACCCAGGAACACCTTCGGCTGCTGAGCACCTTTCAATCGGGGAACAGGCGGGTTGCAAGCTAGTTTGCAGGGAGGAGGGCATTGCGGCGTAAGGGCAGGTAGCAGAGCCAGAGGAGCGGTGCCCCTCTGGCGTTTGCGATCAAGCGTCCGCAAGTGATTTTTGTGCAATCGGGATGCCGGTGAAACCGGCCACTTTGCGCAACACCCGATCAGTCCCGTCGCGCGGGCTGCCCGAAGCGTCAGGATGATCGTCGAACCAGTTGCCCTGAGGGTAGCGGTACATCAAGTCGACCATCAGGCGGCGCTCGGCAATGAGCCAGACACCGTCGCGACGTTCAAACCGGTCGAAGTACCGAGCCCACAGCTTGACTGTATCGCCGTTCCAGTGATGTCGCTCCGACGCTGCATGATCAGCTTGCAGATAGGTTTCGACATACGCGATCTCCGGGCCGTCGAATTCAATCAGGCTGTTACCGAGGAAATGCTGAGTGCGATTGAATCGTGGCATTTCGGCGGTCAGGAACTGAAAGAATCCTTCGGCACCGCCGACATGAAGGCTTTCCGGAAAGTGGATATAGGCGTCTTTGTGGAAGGCACCCCGCACCAGTGACAAGTCAATGCGATCGAGACCACGGCAATAGCGCAGCAGCACGTCGTGAATTTCGGTACGCGCGACGAGTTCTTCTAGAGTCATGGCAATCTCCTGTATTCATTGTTTTTGGACAGCAGTTTTCGACTCGCGGCCTTTCGTGTGAGTGAGTCCGCGATGTGGCGATCGAATCAATATTCGGCGTTGTTCAAGTGCAGGATGTATTACGAGCCCTTCGCCGGAACAATGGGCAACTGGATAAAACCCGGTCGATCCGGACCCGTGTAGATCGTGTTGCGCGCACCGTCGTGGCAGGCCGCGTCATAGCCGTGCCGGGGGCCGTGATCGACGCCATCGAAAGGCTGAATGTCCACGCGCAGGCGGTATCCCTTGCGGATCAACGCCGTGTTGGGAATGATCTCGATCTCAACCGGCACCACTTCATCGCCCTTAAGCGGTGCATGGTCGGCTTTGAGGTGCGTGTGCTTGACCGTGTAATGGGTCGAACGCGCTGCATCGATTTTGCGATGCGACACCTTCAACCAGCCCTTGGCGAGGGGGTAGTTGGGCACGTTCATGCCCATTGTGGTCGGGCCGGCGTAGTCGACTTCGCGACCGGTCTCATCGAGTACTCGCAGGCTCAGGAAGATGTCCATGTCCTCGCTCGTGGACGACACCCATAGCCTGGCTTTGCCATAACCGGCAAACACCATGTCCTCTTTCACCGGGTCGCTGATGAACGAGATGCCCGTCCTCCAGATGTCCAGTACCGATGGCGGTTTGACGGGCAGAAAGCAGGGCGGCATGCCCGTGCGCAACGCCAACGGAATCTCTGCGGAATAATCCGCCTGGCCGTCGACGGCGGGTGGTGTCAGCGACAGACGCAGGAAGTCATCGCGAAATTCGTCGCCTGGCCAGTTCGATGGCGTGGCGTCGAAGTACCATTGGGGATAGTTCGTTCGTGCGATGGGCCATTCATGTTCCTCCTGGATATAGGAGGCGCCATTGCCGCTGCGAATCTCCAGGCGCACCGGCGGTTTGTCCATGATGCCGTTGTCGCGACCTTTCAACCAATGGTCGAAAAACGCCCGGTGCTCGGCGATGGCGGTTCGTGAGTAAGGTTTGGTGAACCAGTCCTCCCAGAAGTCGATCTTCTTCGACGCCGTGTTTGTAGCCAGGTACGCCTCACTGCTGCCGAGTTGATGAAAGTGCGCCATGTGGGTTGTGCAGGCGATGGCCCAGAGGGGTATCTTCACTTTGCTCATGTCCGGACTCATCAGAATCGTGGACCTGGGGCCGAACGCGACCGTAGTGTCGGAGTCCCTGAAAGTGGCTTCTTTGAGCATCCCAATAAAGTCGACGGCATTGGGTTCGCCGCACACGGCAGCCAGAACGCCTGCCCGATACCAATGGGTGAAGAACTCTTCGTTGAGGATGCCGCCGGTGTAAGCCACCTCGTCGTAAAGATCGACGTCGGTGCCGATGGCGATCATTGCTTTCAGATGCCGTGGTTCAAGACTGGCCGCAGCATGTTGGCTCATGGCGTAGTACGACATCCCCCACAGCCCGACATTGCCGTTGGACCAGGACTGCTCGCCCGCCCAATCAATCGCATCACGAAAGGCCTCGGCGGTCTCTATGCCAAAGGGCGCAAGTGTTCCCGGATTTTTGCCCGAGCCGGGGCCATCAACCCGCACCAGCACGTAGTCGTGCAGCACCCAATCCACGGTGTTGGCGGTTTCGTGGTTCTCGAACACCTGCCCATCAGGATTGCCATGGAAATAGCGTTCTTCCATCTCTTCATGAGCGGCAAACTGGGCATCGTCGGCGACCGAATGATGATAGAACGCCCGACCGTAGGGACCGCAGTTCATGATGACCGGGAACTTGCCTTCCCTGGCGGGACGGAAAACGTCCGCGTACACGTACAGACCGTTTAGCAGTGGAATCTTCACGTCTTTAAAACGCCGAATGCCCAGGATATTGCGGCGCACTTCGTTGCGTGCAGTCGCCGCATGGCATAGCTGACGTGGCGTGCGATCGGTGAAGGCGTCAGCCGCCGACAGTTCGGCGAGCAGGGCTTCGATCATGGGATCTTGCTCAAACTCGAGCACGGGGTTCAGCGCCAGGCCGGCAAAGGAAATGTCGTGGCGGAAATTGATGCGATGTTTGCCGATGATTTCGTGGACGGCGGGATCGATACTGAGGCCGCCGTCCAGGTTGCCATCCCGGTCGAGTGAGCACAGGAACCGTGCAATGTTCGTCAGCCCCGCATCGAGCAACTTGTTGATGTTGCCATCCACGCGGCTGACGATTTCTGCCAGGTTGATATGCGGTGCGCCGATGGCAGTTCCCACCGCAGTGTTTCCGACCAGGAACGCAATCCGTTCGCCCTCGCGGTAGTGGAATTCGCCTTTATCGTTTGTCAACCCGCTGAGGGTAGGGGTTTGATATTTGAGGCCGGCAATCGGCCCGGAAAAAACGCCAGTTTGCAGTTTGCCGAAATCCTTCCCGACGCTGTCAGCCGACAGCGGTTGGTCGGGAAGATACGCCTGTTGGGTATCGCTCATGGAGAGGTCCTCTGGTCGTGCATCTTGTTCTTGTTGTTCAGGGCAGCGAGGCGAGTGTAGGACCTTCAAATCATAAACTCAACACGTGTTGAGTTTTTTGTTATAGTCCGTAAATGGACACTCTGATCGAGTAAGCAGGCGCGATGACGACTAAAAAACAATCAACCATATCCGCAACCCGAGAAAGCAAACCTGGGCGCCGTCCGGGTTCAGGCAGCAGTCGGCAGGCAGTGCTTGATGCCGCACGAACCCGTTTCGCCAGCGATGGTTTTGCCGCGACCACGATGCGACGCGTTGCAGCCGATGCCGGTGTCGACGTATCCATGGTGATGCAGTTCTTTCGCTCCAAAGACGAACTCTTTGCGGCGGTAATCAACGTGCCTGAGTCGGCACTGGAGAAATTGAGTACGGTTTTCAGCGGCGTGGACGACCAGTTGGGAGAGCGCGTCGTTCGTGCCTTTCTTCAGGCTTGGGAGGGTGCTCCCGAGGAATCGGAGCCGCTCATGGCGATGCTCAGGAATGCGATGGTTAACGAACAGGCGCGTCATCATCTGCGCGACTACATTGAGTCCAGGTTAATGACGGGAGGCAGCGAATCGCTTGGACCGGAAGTTCGCCTGCGGGCGGGTTTGGCGTTGTCCATGCTCGTGGGGCTGGTGACCGGGCGACAAATCATCGGCGTACCGGTGCTTGCCTCGGCAAATCAGCAGACGCTGGTGGTGGTGCTCGCGCCGTGTATCCAGCACATGCTCTTGCCGGTCAGCGAAGGTACGACGGCCACTGACTGATCGACGCCGGTGGTGCCCACCTCAATTGCTGGGTGGACACCACTGTTGCCGCTTACGGGACGATCGGCAGTTGCAGGTAGCTCGGGTACTCCGGGCCGGTGTAGATACGGTTCACGGCGTCGACGTGATAGCTCTTGTCATAGGCACGAACGGGTACGCCCGCCGGCGCGTAAGGCTGAACATCAACCAGCAGGCGGCAACCCTTGCGGATCATCGCAGTGCTCGGGTTGAGCCCGACTTCGATCGGCACGATCTCCCCGCGCTGCAGTGGTGAGCAGTCTTTTTCCAGGTGGGTATGCACAGGCCAATACTCGGTCGAGCGTTCGTCATCGAGCTTGCGGCGCGAGACCTTCAACAGGCCATGCCCCACCGGATGAATGTGCACCGGGTCCACTGGAAGGACGACCGATTCGTAGCGAATCTCCCGGTCGTTTTCATCCAGAACGCGCAGAGACACAAACACGTCCATGTCTTCGCTGCTGGACTCTACCCACAGACCGACCTTCATGTACCCGGCGAGCAGCATGTCCTCGCTCATGGGCTCGCTAACAAACGAGATACCTGTCGACCAGCGTGGCGTGCCGTCACTGGAGCCTGCCGGCGCGAGCGTGGGCGTACCGAGATCAACGTGCGCGTCATACTCGGCGCTGCTATGCGCTTGGGGTACGTTTTCGCTGATGCGCAGGACGTTGACGCGTCGACCATCGTTTTGCCAGTCCGAAGGCCGGGCATCGAGGTACCAGCGGCGGTACTCGGTTCGCGCAATCGGCCAGTCGTTTTCATGCAGGACGAAGTGGGCACCATTGCCGGATCGCACCTGCACGCGCACCGGTGCTTCGTCCATCACACCGTTGTCGATGCCCTTGAGCCAGTAGTCGAAGTAGCGCATGTGTTCTGCAATCGACTTGTTGCTGTAGGAATCCGGGAACCAGGCGTCGGCGAAATCAAACTTTCGTGCCTTGGCTGCGGTGGAACGGATGTAGGTTTCGCTGCTGCCCAGTTGATGAATGATGGCGCCTACTTGAGGGCCAACGATCCAGACCGGGGCAGTGGCCTTGCTCATGTCAGGGCGCATGAAGATGCTCCCACGTGGGCCATAGGCATTGATGTCGTTGAATGGAGTGGCCAGAACGCGGGCCATCCAGTCGGTTTCCGGGCGGTCACCGCAGTGGTTGTTGCCGGACCAGATCTTCCACCACCAATTCCAGAAGCCGGAGCCAAAGATGCCGCCGCCATACAAGGCTTCGTTGTAGATGTCGGCATCGGTGCCTTGCGCAATCATGGCCTTGAGGTGCGATGGTTGCAGGCTGGCCACGCTGTGTTGGGCCATGGCCAGGTAGGACATGCCCCACAATCCGACGTTGCCATTGGACCACGGCTGAGTGCCTGCCCATTCGATGGCGTCGTAATAGTCCTCGGCCTCCTGGACACTGAAGGGCGCCTG
This sequence comes from Pseudomonas sp. NPDC087336, assembly GCF_044744285.1. Classification (NCBI taxonomy): domain Bacteria; kingdom Pseudomonadati; phylum Pseudomonadota; class Gammaproteobacteria; order Pseudomonadales; family Pseudomonadaceae; genus Pseudomonas; species Pseudomonas sp. NPDC087336. Next base: position 157,410 of record NZ_JBIUYA010000006.1, read on the forward strand.
CAGACCCGGGCTCTTGCAGACACCGCGTGCGTCCACACGGATGCAGACATAGCCCTCTGGCACCCAGACCGACGTGTCGACGGTCTCGTGGTTCTCGTACTGGGCGCCGTCCGGGTTGCCAGAGAAGTAACGATCCTCCATCTCCTCCTTGCGGATGACGTCGGCCTCGTTACAAATGCAGTCGTGATAAAAGCTCTTGCCGTAGAAGCCCTTGCTCATGACGATCGGGTGACGGCCCGGCGCTGCCGGGCGAAAAATGTCGGCACACACGTATGAGCCATCGCGTAACGGAATGCGCACATCTGTCATCTTGATGATGCCGCGAATGTTGCGTCGTAATTCGTTACGGCTAGTGGCGGCATCGCACAGTTTGCGTGGGGTTTTGGCAGTGAAAACACCGGGCGTGGCATTCAGTGTTTCAAGTATCGACTGCAAGGTAGGATCGTTGGCGAAGTCGACGACGCCACCCTGGCCCATGGGCATCACAGGCGGACTGAAATTGATCGGTGTCGCGCCAATCAGTTCATGCACCTGAGGGGCAATTTTGACACCCGACTCGATGCTGCCCTCCTGATCCAGCGTATGGACGAATCGGGCCATGTTCGTGACGGACGGGTCCAGCAGCTTGTCGATCTTGCCGTCCACACGATTGGCGAGCTGCGTCAGGTTCAAGCGAGGCGCCGCCTCTATGGCTCCTAAAACGATGCCGCCGACCAGAAAGGTAATGGCCTCGTCGGCGCGATACTGGAATTCGCCATTTTCAGTGGTGACACCGGAAAGGGTAGGCGTCTGGTACTTCAAGCCGGCAATCGGGCCAGCGAAAACGCCGGTCAAGACAGGACTCAGATCGGGTGCAGGAAACTTGTTCATGAGTATTTCCTAAATCATGGGCATGAGGGTGAAGAGGGCTCAATGGGCCAAGCCCCGTCAAACCGCCATAATTGGGAGCTGCAGATAGGAGGCATACTGTCCACCGGTATGAATCACGTGCTGTCCGCTGTTGGCGCCGATGTACTCGGCAATGCCCGGCATCAGCGTTCCTGAGAGATTTCGCGAACTGACGATGAAGCGCAGTTGTTCACCTGGGTGGAATGCCCAGCCGAGGGGGAGCAGGTCGATTTCAATCTTGACGATCTCGCCAGCCGACAGCTTCTCGATCCGGTCGAAACTGTGGGCGGGTACGTCATCGGTCGATAACGCTTCATCGAGGTGGCGGGTCGACACGCGAAGGCGACCGTCCGATCCCTTGTAGCGCAGCACGGTGGCACCGTGGTCGGTGAGATCGTGAATTCTTGCGCTCTGGTTAGGCGCGGTGAACTGCTGTAGCGGGGAGCCGTATTTATCGAGCTTCTGGATCAGTACGAACAGGTCCATGTCGTCGGCACCGCGTGCCTCGACCCAGAGATGCGCCTTGGGATAACCCACCATCACTGTTTCCTGGTCGAAGCGGGTGATAAAGGAAACGACATCCGGATTGACACCGACGTCATAAATCGCCGGAACCTCGTTGGTGGGGGCAGTGGCGCTCAGAATGCGAGCGGCGCCATCGAGGTACAGCTTGGTCGAGTTCACTTCTTTGGGCGGGAAAGCGTCTGCGGGCACATTGACCTGGTCGCCACCCTGGAAGTCATGGATCGCGTAACGCACGCGCGGGGTGGCTTCCCAATCATTGTTCTGGTCTTTCAGGTAGCGATCGAAGAAGCGGCGCAGATCTTCCACGTTCCCTTCATCGTAGTAGTCGGGCCATTCCTGACTGTTGTGGATGCGCAGCCATTTATCGTGCGATGCCAGGCGACGCCAGGCGCGGAACGTGCCCGCGGTATGCAGCGTATTGGAGTAACTGGCCACCACATAGGCTGGCACTGTAATTCGGTCGAATTCGGGGATCTTGTTGGCCCACAATTCGTTCATGAGTGGGTAGCGCTGCGCCTCGGACAGGACATCTTCTTTCTGGTTCTTGCCGAAAAAACTGCCGTTCTGGAGCAGGGCGGTGAAGCCCGTGTCAGGCATGCCACCGCGCATCACCAGGTCGCGGTAGACATCACTGACACCTTCCCACGGGTTGATCGCCGCCAGGTGCTTGGGTTGCTCGGCCGCGGTGAACCATTGCGAAACTGCAAGGTACGAGGTGCCGCTCATGCCTACCTTGCCAGTGCACCAGGACTGTTCGGCCAGCCACTCGATCAGGTCGTGGCAGTCGCGACCGTCCTGGCGATCCCACAGCACGCTGTCGCCTTCGGAATCCACCACACCACGAATGTCCGGGTTGCAGATGGCGTAGCCGTGGGCGCACCAGTACGCCGGGTCCGGTGCCTCGAATTTTGCCAGTCCCGAAACGACGGAATTGCTCAGACCCACTAACCCGAACACGCCCATCACGCTCATCGACGTACCCTGGCCTTTGCCGTAGGGGCTCCAGGCCACAATCACCGGCACTTTTTCAGTGCCTGCGGGGCGGAATACATCGACGTAAATGGTCACGCCGTCGCGCAATGTCACGGCCACGTCTTTCTCAAACACGATGTCGACAGGTAGTGGCCGGAAGGGTGGCGCTACCTGGAAGCCAGCCTTGAGCGTGCGGGTGCCCGGCTCAAATGCGGTGAAAAGCCCGGTTCTGCCTGCTGGTAGCGGGTGGGACGGCACGAAAATTTTCTGGCAGTCGCTCATGCTAACTCCTTATTGTTTTTGATTACGGGACCGATTGCAGTAAGGTACGGCGGTCGGCGAATTAATTCAACACGTGTTGATATGTGTAGTATGTCGAACTAAATAAGGAATGACGATGAGCAAAGAACCCACTTCCACGACTCGCCGTGGACGGCGACCAGGACCCAACAGCACGCGGCAGGCGGTGCTGGACGCAGCACGAGCGCGATTCGCCAGCGACGGGTTTGCCGGCACGACAATCCGGCAAGTGGCGGCTGATGCTGGGGTTGACGCGGCTCAGGTGATGCAGTTCTACCGCTCCAAGGACGAACTCTTTGCGGCGGTGATGGCTATCCCGGCGTCTGCGCTCGAACGGTTCGACGCACTCTATGAAGGTCCGGACGAGCACCTGGGTGAAAGGGTGGTTCGCGCTTTTCTCAATGCATGGGAGGGGATTGCCAAGGAGTCTGAACCCCTGATGGCGACGCTGCGCGGAGCCTTCGTCAACGAACAGGCGCGCGAACAGTTACGCGGCTTCATTCAATCCCGATTGATCACCGGCACCCACGAACATCCGGGTGCTGAAGCCACGCTGCGATCCGGCATTGCCGCCTCCTTGCTCGTCGGCATGGTCGTCGGACGGCGAATCATTGGCGTGCCCGTTCTGGTTGCCGCGGAGCCGGAAGAAATGGTCAGGATCATCGCGCCTGCCATTCAAAAGATTCTGGTGCCGTAGGGAAGACGCTGATCAAACAGTGTGGCGCGATATGGCATGACGATTTGACGACGCATCGAGAAGGGAAATGCATGGATTACTTTTCTGCCGACAGTTTCAAATCAGCCCACCTCGGGATATTGCTTGGGCGGACAGCCGCACTGAAAGACCGACTGCTGGATCGGCATCTAGCGCCGCTCGGCATCACTGCGTCACAACTCAAAGTGTTGAGGATTATTCGTCGTGGTGGCGACACGGCGGTCGCATTGTGCCGACAGTTGTCCATCCACAGCGCCTGTATGACTCGAATGCTGGATCGCCTTGAGCGCAAAGGCTTGATCGTTCGTACTCCGGACGATCAAGACCGGCGTCAGGTTCGCCTGGCGCTGACAAGCGAAGGGGAGGCCATGAGTACGGCGCTGCCGACGATGGAGGTGGCTGCCATGAACGAATTCACTGAGGTCCTCACGTCTGAGGAAGTAGCTCAGTTGGAGAGTCTTTTAGCAAAAATGCTGTCCGGTGAATCGTCGTGGATTTCCTGAATAAGTCATGGCGGCAGTCAAGGTATCGATCAATCGTGAATCAACGATCACCTCTGCGCGACTCGAAATCTGCCTCCGCTGCTCTCAGGAAGAGGTCGATCGCATCGTTGAATGCGTCGGACAATCCTGCTGCAGGAAATGGCAGGGGGCCGATACCACGACATGGCGACCACCCGTAAGCCGCGCCACCGCTCGGGCGGTAGCTTCTTGATCCGCGCTATAGCCACCACTAACGATCATGACCGGAATTCCCTTGCTTGCGACAGTATCAGCGGCTTTTCGCAGCTTCCAGAAGAGTGGCTGCTGATTAAGAATTGAGTTTCCCCTAGCTCTGTAAACGGAAATGACTGGCAGCAAAAAGCTGCAATTGGCGGCGTACTGCATTTCTTCAAACGCACCATGAGCATTTTCGCGCATGCCCATGCCACCGAATTCCGGATTGCCACTGAGCCCGACCCACCCGCCTTGTGCATAGGTGGCATAGGTCTCTTTGAATCCGCTGGGTGTTTGTGCCTGGCCTTCGCGCCATTGCGCGCCTGCTTCATCGCCACTGCGATTGAGTGAGCGTTTAGGACCGCGGTGATTTTTGCGGCTTCTTCAAGTATCGCACCGGCCAGGTTTCATCGATCTGCTGCACCAGGGCAGGCAAGCACGCCAATAGCGCGGGTGCAGCAAAATTCTCTTTGAGCAGAAAGCGCATATCAGTAAGCAGGGCATTGAACAGCGGCATTGCACAACTTCTTTTGTTATTGGCCACCCTCCCAAGCGAGGGCCTGACCTGTGGGGTACGGATGTTTCGGCTGAATAATTCATCTGAAACAGGACGGTAAAAATTCGCCTCAAGAAATATATTGAATAGAATATCAATTTTGTAGAGTATATCAATAACACGCCAGCGCTGAGCGTGGCGGGTCAGAAAAACAATACGAAAACAGGTGAAACCATGACGTCAATTTCGCGCACCGACCTATCGAGCGACGCAGCCAATCTCTCAGAAACCAATGCCGGCCCACTGGATTACGCCCGCTCTCTGGTCCCTGCACTCAAGGCACGCAGCGAAGAAACCGCAAGGCTGGGTCGTCTACCGGACGCCACGGTCGCCGACCTCGATGCCGGTGGCTTGTTTGGCATGACCACGCCTCGTCGCTATGGTGGCGGTCAGGTCTCGGTGCGGACTTTTCTCGATGTAGTCACCGAACTGGGGCGTGGCGATGCTTCAGTGGCCTGGGTCACGGCACTGACCAACGTCACCAACTGGTGTGCAGCTTCTTTCTTTGGGGAAGAGGCGGCAAAAGAGGTATTTTGTGCTGACAAACCGGCTCGTGTTGTCGGTGTGCTATCGCCGCGCAAAGCGGTGGTGAAGAAGGTTGAAGGCGGCTATTTGATCGAAGAGGGGATGTGGGGCTTCAACTCCGGTGTTTACCACGCCACGTGGGACATGTTGGGCATTCCCCTTGTTGATGAACACGGCAAGGTCCTGGACCAGGGCGCGGCGCTGATTCCAATCGAACAGGTGCAGATCCTCAACGACTGGAATGTCATCGGTATCAGCGGCAGTGGCAGCTCCAGCGTATCGGTTACCAACGTATTCGTCCCTGAGTCGCGTATTGCCTCGGTCAGCCAGGCCATTGAAGGAAATTACGCATCCACCCACCTGGACGGTGAGTCGCTGTACCGCGTGGCGTGCATGCCGATGCTGGCGATTATCCTGGCCTTTCCGGCACTGGGCCTGGGGGTGGCGGCACTCGAAACCTTCCTGGAAACCCTGCCACGGCGAGGCATTCAATACTCGTGGTACAGCAAGCAGGCTGACGCACCTGTTACCCATCTGGTGGTCGGGCAGACCTCGGCGAAAATCGATGCCGCACGCGCCATTCTTGAGCGTCATGCCGAAGCCATCGATGCCAGCGCAGCCTCCGGTGTCTACATGGATTACCTCGAGCGCGCCAAGGTCCGGCGCGATGTCGGCTATGCGGAAACGCTGATCTGGGAGGCCGTGGACATGCTCGCATCCGCCTCGGGCGGCTCATTGGCTTCAGCGACCAACCCGATGACCAAAATCTGGCAGGACGCGCGAGTCGCCTCGTTGCACGGCATCGTCAACCCCAGCCTCAACTTCGAAACCTATGGCCGACTGCTCTGCGGCAATACCGCGGGCACTCCGTTTATCTAAGCGGTGTAGCGCGACGTATCAATCGGGAGAGTGGGCATGCACGCAACAGACATAGACGCTCGGACTTTTCGCCGGGTGATGGGCAAGTTCGCCACCGGTGTCACGGTGGTGACCTTCGAACACGAAGGGCAACTGAGCGGGATGACGGCTAACGCCTTCATGTCGCTGTCGGTCGATCCGCCGATGGTCCTGATCGCGGTGCGCAAGCAGGCGCGCTTTGCCGCAAGCATCAAGCCGGGCGACGCGTTCGGGATCAATTTTCTGCGCGAAGAGCATCAAGCATTGAGCAGCCATTTCGGTGGTCGCCCGATCGTCGATCAGCAGGCGGCTTATCGCACGCTGGGTAACTCGCCCGTTCTGGCGACTGCCCTGGTGAATTTGGCGGTGCGCGCCAACGCCGTCCACGAAGGTGGCGATCATCTGATTTACACCGCCGACGTAGAAGCACTGGAAGAGTCGGACGGGCTGCCGCTGCTTTTCTACTCCGGCTCCTACAAACAGCTACACGCCCTGGACCCCGCCACCTGTTGGTTTGATCGGGGTTAACAGACAAACACCTCCGGTTAACAACTACAAAAGAGATCGCCATGATTGCTGTACGTGATATCGCCTATGTCCGCATCCAGGTCGAAGACCTCGATGCACAGGAAATGTTTTTGCAGGATTTCGGCCTGAGGCCGCACGCACGAACCGCCACCTCATTGCAGATGGCCGCCTATAACGGCGGGTATCCGGCCTACATTGCCCAGCAAGGTTCGAAAAAAGCGCTGGGTGTGGGTTTCCAGGTCGGCAGCTTCGAAGAGCTGCAGCTCATCGCTGCTCGCTTCAACAGCGAAGTCCGTGGCAACGCGGAATTGGGGGCGGGCTGGATCGTGACACTGCACGATCCCGATGGGTTGCAAGTGGATCTTTTGTACGGTGGCGACGTCGTCGCCCCTGAGTCGGTGCGGCCAGCATTGTTGATTAACAATGCTGAGCAGCGTCGCCGGCTCGGCACCACCAACCGCATGCAGATCCAGCCTTCGCGGGTCATGCGCCTCGGTCATGTGGTGCTCAAGACCGTGAACTTCCAGGCGATGTTCAATTTTTACCAGCACACATTGGGGTTCCGCGTTTCCGACAGTTACTTTGCCGAATCACGGGAAAACACCGTCGCGACGTTCATGCATTGCGGCCTGGGTGCCGAGTTCACCGATCACCACACCGTTGCGCTGATCAACATGGGCGCACAGGAACCGGCGTTCGATCATTGCGCATTCGAAGTGCTGGACTGGGACGATCTGGCCTGCGGCAGTCAGTTCCTTACTCAACAGCAGTATCAGCATTCCTGGGGCATCGGCCGGCATGTGCAGGGCAGCCAGGTATTCGACTACTGGCTGGACCCGGCCGGTAACAAGATCGAACACTGGACCGACGGCGATCTGGTCAACGACGCGAGCCCGGTGACGCACGAACCCCTGAGTCTCGACGGCCTGGCCCAATGGGCACCGCCTCTGTCGCCAGAATTCCTGGCTTGAACCTGATTTACACCCAGAACAAAAACCGTTGCCGGGCACCCTCTGCGATGTCCACGGCATACTCACCCGAGGAAGTCCCCATGGCTGCCAAAGCGAACAAAATCATTATCACTTGTGCGGTAACCGGCTCAGTCCACACACCGTCAATGTCACCGTACCTGCCCATCACCCCGGAAGAAATTGCGCGTTCCTCGATCGAGGCTGCCGAGGCAGGTGCTTCGGTCGTCCACCTGCATGCTCGCGATCCAGAGACCGGGATTCCGAGCCAGGACCCGAGGTATTTCGAGCAGTTCTTGCCACAGATCAAGCGTGAGTCCGATGTCGTCATCAACCTGACCACCGGTGGCTCGCCGGCGATGACCATTGAAGAGCGGCTGCAGCCGGCCATGCTGTTCAAGCCGGAAGTGGCGTCGCTGAACATGGGTTCGATGAATTTCGGTACCTATGAATTGCTCCAGCGTTTCAAAGAGTTCAAGCACGACTGGGAGCAGCCGTTCCTGGAGGCCAGCGACGAGCGAATTTTCCGTAACACGTTCAAGGACATCGCCCACATCCTCAACGCCTGCGCGCAAAACGGCACACGGTTCGAAATCGAGTGCTATGACATCGGCCACCTCTACACCGCTGCGCATTTCCGTGATCGTCAGTTGGTGAAGGACCCGCTGTTTATCCAGTCGGTTTTCGGTATTCGCGGCGGTATCGGCGCGCACCCGGAAGACGTCATGCACATGAAGCGCACAGCGGATCGCCTGTTTGGTGAAACCTACAACTGGTCTGTCCTCGGTGCGGGCGCTCAACAAGCACGCATTGCCACCCAGTCGCTGCTGCTCGGCGGGCATGTGCGAGTCGGTCTGGAAGACAACCTCTGGGCAGGCAAGGGGCAACTGGCGCAGAGCAATGCCCAGCAGGTCAAGGCGATCAAGGCGGTGATCGAATCTTTGGGCTTCAGCGTGGCAACCCCGGATGAGGCTCGCGAAATCATGTGCTTGAAAGGGCGTGACCGGGTCGCGTTTTAACCTGTAGCGACGGCTTGTAAGGAAGCCCGTCCGCAACGGCGGCGGGCTTCAATGGCCCGGTTCCTGTCGGGAGGCAGGTGAATCGGGTATGCTTGCCCCACTGTAAAACGTCACCTGTTGGTCAACTCAATGAATGAAGTCACAGCGCCTGCACCCCGGCCATCAAAGCGGTCGAAAGCCGCTGCTCCCTCGCCCCAGAAAGACGCTGACACTACGCCGGGGTCGGCTGATGGCCGAAAACCGCGCATCAATGAAAAGGCCCGGTTGCGTACCCGCAACAAACTTCTGCGAGCAGCGCGTGCGGTGATGGGCAGCAAGGGGATCGAAGCCACCACGATCAACGACATCACGGACGAAGCCGAGTTGTCGTTCGGTTCGTTCTACAACTATTTCCCCAGTAAGGAAGAAATCGCCCGCGCGGTCTTCATCGAAGACGCAGAACGGTTGGTCGAGTCCTTTGAGGCTGCCAAAACCCCGACCACCGGCATCGCCGAGATCGTGGGCACCAACTTTCGCCTCTGCGTGTATCGCGGTCTGTCCGATCCGATTTGGGGCTGGTTTCTGGTGTATTCGATCTACAGCATCAACGACATGCTGTCGATCATGGGTAAACCGTTGGCGCGGGACATCATGATAGGCAACGACTCCAGGGACTTTGACGTCGTCGATGTCGACTCCACCGTGGACTGCATCATCGGTGGCATGCTCTTTTTGCTGCGCCAGGTCCTGCAGGGAGCTCGCCCTGTTTCAGCCATTGAAAGCGCGGTGCAGTATATTCTTCGTGGCCTGGGTGTCAGCCATGAAGAGGCTGAGCGCATCGTTCAGCTGAACCTCGACACCGTCCTCTAAACGTCTCCCTTTCCAGCTTTTCTTTCCTCGTCGCGATGCCTTTCGGGGCACCCCGCGGCCGTGGGCGCGCGGGTTTTCAGTGTTGACGAGAGTCACAAGTGGAGCTGATGCCATCAACAAGTACATGTGATTTCCCAAACATTGAGCGAACCGCGAGTATTCAATCAGTACTCATTATCTGAGTGCGAAGCGCCATGAGTTTATTGAAAACAGTAAAGGGCTCCAGGCAATAAGCACACTGTCGAAAAAACTATGCCGGAGTCAAAAATTAGAGAGTTGTCTTTCAAGACATCCTTATCACAAAAATAATAGGGGAGTTGTATGAGGAATTTGGCGTATTGCTGCGCGGCCGGTGCAGCCTTGACGTGCTATGCGGGTCTTGGCCTGGCGGCAGATGGACAAACCAGCGATGCCGAGTGGGCGAAAATCAACTCTTTGACTTGGCAAGCCCAAGGCTTGACGACCCGATTCCCGCCTTTGCAGGACTCTATCCTCGCAGACACCGACGGTTGGCGCAGTGACCTGGCAAAACACAATATCGGTATAGAGCCGCGTATTGTGATCAATGGCATAACCGACTTTAACCAAAACAACAACAAACCCAAAGACAGTTACGTAGGGCAGGGCGGCGATTTAATGGCCGGCACCTACTTTATTGACTTTGTTTATGGTCTGGATGATTTGGGGCTGCCGAACTCCAAAATCATGGCCTGCGTAAACTCGACCAACTCCTCTGTTGCGGGTAACCCTCCGAACAATACGGCGGTCGCCTGCCTTAGTTACTTTCAAACTTTCCTCGACAAGAAAATTGAGTTGAAAGCGGGTTTTGAGCCGAACTTGTATACCTATGTCGGTTTGTTCACCGGTGGTGACGCCACATTGACCAACACCCTCGGTTCGGTAATCCCGGTGGAAGCGGGTTTGAGTGATCCGGTCACTACGCCGCCCATGGTCAACCTGGCGTACAAGGGCGAGGATGGCTTCTATGCACGTGGCGGCGTTCAGCGCAGCGTCTCGCCGAACGGGCGGGTGTATGAAGTCGAAAACAATGGCATCGGTCTGGATGCTTCGATGGAAGACGCTAAGGTTCTTTACGTCAGCGAAGTGGGGATAGATCGCAAGCCTACGCCAGGCGGTAACCGGTTGTGGATTCGTGCGGGGGGTGTCTCAAACCCGACCAAATATAAAGCCTTCGAAGGTGGCGAAGAGTCCAACAAAGCCTATTGGGCACTGGCGGATTATCAAGTGACGCAACCCAACAAGAGCATTCCGGTTCACGGTCTGTATGTCGGTGCATCGGCGATGTACGCGCCTTCCGATGTCAACCTCTACACCCAGAACTATGAAGCCCGCCTGTACTACTACGGTCCATTTCAGTCACGCCCTTTGGACAAGGTTTCCTTTGTAGTCGGCAAAAACGTGTTCAGCCAGGAGGCCCAGGATACGTTGGCCGCACGCAGAATCGACACCGCCTCTACGCAATTGAGCGCCACCGCGGCGTATTCGATGCACGTGACGCGCGGCGTCTATCTTTCTTCGGCCGTGGGGTACACCAAAGACCCTTCGTTTACCGCCGATATCAACCATGCGATGACATTCAAACTGGGGTTGTTGTTCAACTTCTAAACCGTATGCACAGTCGTAAAAAAAAGCCGTCGAAAGACGGCTTTTTTTATTCCGAACTTAGATATCCATGCCGGCTTTCTTGAACAGATCCCGAATGAAGACATGGCCGGGATCGGTGTCATTGCGGTCGAGCCACACCAGCGACTCTTCCAGTGCCCGGATAGTGATCGGGCATTCCATGATCTTCAGGTTCAGTGCGTGGGCCATCGATTGCGCCATTCTGCGGTGTATCGTTGCAACCAGGGGCGTCCCCGGCACCATCATGATCAGGCTGGAAAAGCTCGGTGCCTTGGTGACGATGCGCGGCTCGATACCGGCGCGCAGCCAGCCTCGGTCGATCAGGGTGCGCCAATCACTGCCAAATGACACCTGGCCATGCGGGGCGTTGATATATTGCTCCAGGGTGATGTCGCCCTCAAGCTTGAAATGCGCAGGGTCGACCACGCAGACGAAATCATCGCGGAACAGTCCTTCGATACGAATGTGTTCGCTGGGCTTGTAGATCTTGTGATTTTCCCAGTCGATCAATCCCACACAGAAATCGAGATCGCCGCGCTCGAGACGGTTGTAACTGTCCGCATCCAGTCGCTCGACGTGAATCACTGTGTAGGGTGCCGATTGCAATAGTAGACGCAGGACGCTGGGCATCAAGACCATGGCTGCGTAATCGGTCATTGCCACCTTGAAGTGGCGTTGCTCGGTTTTGGGATCGAACTTTGGCCGCACTTGCAGGGCTGTTTGAATGCTTGTCAGCGAGGTTTTTACCGGGTCTATCAACGCGGTTGCCAGCGGCGTCAGCTCAAAGTTGCGACCCACGCGTACCAACAGTTCATCATCAAAGTGCTCGCGCAAGCGTCGCAAGGAGGCGCTCATGGCTTGCTGGGTGACAAAGAGTCTTTCGGCGGCGCGGGTGACGTTGCGCTCGGTGAGAAAGGCATCGAGGGAGCGCAGGAGATTCAAATCAAAATTATGAAATTGCATGTAGGAACCCGTCATAACAAAGTGCAATTATTTTTATTTGAAAACGCTGAACAGCGAGGCTGATCGCGTCGGCTCAGGCTGGTTGCCCGCTCTGGGGGGAGCCTGTCGAAAAGCAAAACGCTGCCGTCAGGTGGCCTGCGGCAGCGTTCGGGGCTTAGTGTTGGGTCAGTTCCTGGTACGTCGTGTCGGTGAAGGTGGGGAACATTTTTGCCAAACCCTTTGGTGGCGGATCGTTGAGTGCTGCTTTTACCTCCTCCAGTGTTTTGTGCTGCGCCACCAGGCGTTCTATTTCAGTTCTGCGCTGGACAGCAACCTCTAGCCGGGCTTGCAGGTCCGCACGGCTTAGTGGTTCGCCATGACCTGAAACGTACACCTGCGCATCCAGGGCAATCAGCGCTTGCATGGTTCTGATCCAGCCGAGCGACGATCCATGCTTGTCCAGGTGGATGCCCGGGTAAGCGCTGAAATCGGGGGTGAGGATATCGCCCGCGAAGACAACACTTTGCTGGGGCAGATAGATGATCAGATCGCTGTCGGTATGGGCGGGGCCAAGATGCATCAACTGCAGCGTTACACCGTCTACGACCATGGTTTCGTCATTCTTGACGGTTTTTGTCGGCAGGTAGTTTTTCAGCTCCGGCGGTGTAGACGTGGTGTTCTTCAACGGATTGTCGAGCGCTTCCTGCATTTCCGGCCCGACGTTTTCCTGGGCAATGATGTCAAGGCCCCGCGGGTAAGCCGGCAGGGCGTTCACATGATCCGGGTCGCTGTGGGTCAGGATGATGGTGCGTACTGGCTTGGACGTGATTTTGGCAATCGCCTCCAGCACCTTTTTCGCTGACGGGGTAAACATCTGCGCGTCGATCAGGATGACACTCGAAACCGCCACGATAAAACCGCTGTTGGCCGTGCCCCCGCTCACATAGTAGATCCCCTCACGAACCGGGTTCACGGTGATTGGAGCGACAGCCGCGTAGACGGTCAATAACTTGGAAAGCACGGGCGGGGAGGGCCTGGGCATGAAAAAGGCCACGCCACCCAGCACAGCCGCTACGACGACTATGCCCACTACTGCTTTACGAAACATTGCATCCACTCCAGCACTGACAGTTGTGAATCCACGCCATTAATGGCTCTTGTAGATTTCCAGAGCCTCTTTGAACGCGGCCACCGGGTCGGTCTTGCTGACAGGGGCGCGGTTGATGCCCTGGCTAGCAATGATCGGGTTGCGCAAGACGCCAACACCGGACACTTCCACTTCGCAAACATCGCCTTCCTGCATCCACAGTTGTGGCTTGCGGAACAAACCGACACCCGCCGCAGAACCGGTCACGATGACATCACCCGGCTGCAGTTCGGTAAATTCGGAAATGTAGCTGATGATCTGCGGGAAGTTGTAGATCAGGTCCGCGTAGGGCATTTCCTGCACCACGTTGCCGTTCAGGCGGGTGGTCAGTGTCAACGCGGTCGGGTCATTGATTTCATCGGTGGTGACCATCCATGGGCCGAACGCGCCGGATTTCGGAAAGTTTTTACCAGCGGTGAACATTGGCGAGTGGCATTGATAATCACGCAGCGAACCGTCGTTGTAGCACGCATAACCGGCGATATGACTGAGGGCATCTGCCTCACCGATATGCCGACCGAGTTTGCCGATGATGATTGCGATTTCACCTTCAAAATCGTACAGCGGGCTGTTGTTGGGTTTTTCCATCGCCGTGGCGTGGCCCACGTGCGAGCGGGCGGTGCGGGTGAAGATGTAAGGCTTTGGTGGCAGGTGTTCATGGCCGCTGAACGCAGCCACTTCAGCGCAATGCGAATGGGTGTTCATGCCCATGCAAAAGATCGCGCCGGGGTTGGTGATCACCGGCAGCAGGCTGACCTGGTCCAGTGTGTAGTTGACCTCATCGGGCAGCGTGAGATTGTCGAGGAAGGCCAGGCCGCGCTCGAGCAAAGCCTTGAGGTTGGCCATATCCGGGAGCCGTGAGCTGAGGTCGACGATGCCATCCGCACGGACCAGACCAAAGCGTTCACGTCCATCTACAAGGTACGAAGCAAGTTTCATGGGTGTTCCTGAGTAGTATTCAGATTCGATAGGTCGCCGCGCGCTATTGCGGGCAGGTCTTCACGTACGTGGCAAAGCTTCGGAGAGCTGGGCGGCGTTGGTTTTTGCCTTGGGCATCGACAGCAGGATCAAACCGGCAAGAATCGGCGCTGCCGCAAAAAACAACGACACCTGGCCGCGAGAAAAGCCCGAGGCGAACATCCAGCCTGCGAGCGCAGGCCCGACAACACTGGAGACGCGCCCGACGCCGAGGATAAAGCCGATGCCGGTCACACGCGTGTGGGGAGGGAAGGCCGACGCCATGGTCGCGTAGAAAACCCCGGTAGCGCCGGAGATGCAGAAACCGGCGAGGGCGGCCACCAGGATCAACAGCGTCAGCACGGGCGGCGTGAAGCCAAACACACCGACAAACAGGCCGAACCCGATCATCCCGAAAGAAGCGACCCGGCCGGCGCCCAGGCGAGTGGCCAGTGCGCCCAGAACAACGGCGCCGATCATCCCGAGCCCATGGCTGACTGCTGATACGCGGCTGCCGGTGGCGGGAGGGAAACCAGCGTCGGCGATGAACTGAGGCAGCCAGTTGAGTAGGTAGTACATCGTGGTCGAGGCCAGCATGAAGATCAGCGTCAGGCGCAGGGTCACACCGATGATTTGCGGACCGAACAGCGCCTTGTAGGAAGGCCGTTGCGAATCTCGCTTCTCAGGCAGCTCGGTCAGGAGGGGATGTTTCAGATGCGCCAGAACCCGGTTGACGCGGGCCAGCGCATTGGCCGGACGACGGGTGAGCAGGAAGGCGGGGGACTCGGGCAACACCCAGATGACAATCGGCAGTACGATCGCGCCAGCGACAGCCCCGGAGATGTACACCGCGTGCCAGCCAAAATGCGTCAGCAGCGGTGCCGCGACCAAGCCACCGATGATCGAACCGAAGGTGAAACCCACGGTGGTGATCGCAACGGCAAAAGCACGTCGGCGGCTGTTGCAGAACTCTGCGGAAATCGACATGGTCAGGGGCACCATCACGCCAATCCCCATCCCTGTAATCACCCGACACGCCGCCAGGGTCTGGATGTTCTCGCAAAACGCCGAGAGCAGTGAACCACCGATCATCAGGGCCAAGCCGCCAAACACCAACGGTCGGCGCCCCCACACATCGGCCAGTGGCGAGAGCGCCAGCGCACCGATCGCCATGCCGACCAAGCCGCTAGAGAGCAGCATCCCCAGCGCCGCCTTATCGATGCCCCAGGCGAGGCTCAGGGCTGGCGCGGTAAAGGCGGTCGCCAGTACGTCGTAGCCATCGAGGGCCGCCAGCAGTACCGACAGGCACAACACCATGATCTGTGCGCGGCTCATGGGCAATTCGTCGATCGAGGGCAGCAAGCCTGCCCCTTTGGTTATTATTGTCATCACAGGTTTCCTGGTGAGCATTTCCCTTTTAGAGCCGATGACGCCGGTATCTGAAAGGAGCGGCTATTTATTGTTTTGGACCATCGACCTGCGACACCGCAGGGCGATGGGTGATGCCATGCGTTTTACTGATCAGGCAGGCATTACCGCTTGTGCCTCGGCGAGCCAGGCTTTCCCTTCGTCGTACAGGCGCTGGGTCGCCTCGGTGTTGTCGACGTATTGCCCTGGCTGAACGGCGAAACCGGATTTGCCCAGCATGAAGCCCAGGTACTTGTACGCCGGGTCGAACTGGCTGGTGTCCATCCATAGGCTCTTGAACCAGAACACCAGCGATGGCTCGATGCTGTCCAGGCGATCCTTCTGGTAGATGCAGTAGCGGCGCGAGATTTTCCAGCTGCCGTTGTCCTTGACGATAAAGTCATAGAACAGCGCCTCTGACGTCAGATCCAGACCCGGGCTAATCACTTCCGCGCGGGCCATGATCGATGCTGGGGTGATCGCCGTGGCGCGGTCACCGTTGACGCTTACGATGGACGGTTTCATCACATGCATGGTTTTGACCGGGCTCTTGGACATGGCCTTCGAGCCTTCGACAAAGCCCTGGATTGAGCCGACGTACCAGGTCAAATGGATGATGCCTTCTTCAACGAAAGTGTCTCGCAGGTCGTCCCACATCTTGTGATCGCGAAAGAAACCCCAGTTCAACAGCAGTTGACTGATCTCGGTGATATCCTGCGCGTTTGCCTTGTTTTTGTTGGTCATGGAAAGACGCTTTTGGTCAGATGGATTGAGTAGAGAAATGACTTTCTCAGGCTTATGGGCAGTGGCGCGGGCGTTGGTCAGTAAGGCTGTGAGATGGCTGTCAATGCTCCCATCATCACCGCGCCATTTTCCGAGGGGGGCGCTTTCCTTTGCTCGAGTTGTGAGAGCTTGACGCTGCTTTCCACAACGGTCTTCACCCGTTCGAAACGGCGCCGCATGAACGCTTCCAGGGCTTGAGGCAGCGACGCTTCGCTGGCGATGCACTGACTCAGAACAACGGCATCTTCAAGCGCCATGCCGGCCCCCATGCCCAGGTGAGCGGTGGTGGCGTGCGCGGCGTCGCCAATCAACAGGGTGCGGCCGCGATGCCATTGGCCGGGCACCAGAATCCAGTTGAAAGGGCGTCCGATCAGCTGCGAAACGGGCTTGAGGCGTTCCTGGAGCTGCTTGATCGGCTTGGCCGAAATCGAGTCCAGCAGGCGCGTGAAGAGGCCATAAACATCGGCAGAGCTCATCCACCTGCGCTCAGGAACCGTCAATACGGCGGGGACATAGGTCAATTGCTGATGCGGCAGATAGTAGAAACCGACTTTGCCAACGTCGCTGGTGTACCAGCCTTCACCCTCGATGGCCGGGCCCGGCACCATCCAGCGGATGCTGATCTGGCCGGAGTACTCAGGTTCGCCGATTTCGGGGAACACCAGTTTTCGGGTCAGCGAATGGATGCCGTCGGCCCCGATAACGAGGTCGAATGCACGGGTTTCGCCATCGGAAAAGGTCACTTGGGCCGAGTCGCCACTGTCATCGATAGCGGTGATGGTCACGCCTTTACGCAGCGTACAGAGTGAGCTTGCGGTGTCCTCGAGGATCTGCGCGAAGGCAGGCCGGAAAACCGCAACGCCGTCCTTGGAGCCCGGCCATTCGGGTCTTCTGGGGGAGGGACGGAGCAGTTGGCCATCGGCGGCATAGAGTGCGGCAGCCGTTGAATCGGCGGCAAATATTCTACCGGTGACGCAGCTTTGCTCGTACACCCCGAGCTCGAACAGGGCTTCCGCGGCACGGCCGGACAGGGCCATGGAGGCGCCGTCGGGTTTACCGTGGAGTTCGACCACTTCGCAGTGCACACCCTGGCGAGACAAGGCTATCGCTGCCGACAGACCCGCGACACCACCCCCTACAATTAGCGCTCTTGATATACAGGCCATTATTAAAGATTCTCATCGGGTTCAGACTGTTGTTGTAAAAAGCGCCTCCGTCTTGAGGCCGTGCCGTCACGCAATGAGGGTTTTAACCTCCGCGGATATCCGTTCTATGGAGAAACACACGAGATCCGGCACTACGGTGAAAACTGTAGAGCGGCGCCGACCTTGTCGAAAGATGGCAAAACACTTAGGGTGTTACCTAAAAGGTATATACCCACTGTGTTCCTTTTATCTTTTGCCTCAGGAGGACGATCACGCGATGAAAATGCATCACTTCCGTAACGTCGTCGCGGTCGTCGAACGCGGCAGCCTGCGCGCCGCGGCAAGGAGCCTGGGCCTGGCGCAACCGGTTGTTTCACGCAGTTTGAAAGAGCTGGAAGAAGAACTGGGTGTCACCTTGTTCGAACGGGGCAGGCTGGGGATGGTCCCCACCAAGGCGGGTGAACTGTTCGTGCGACGCGCCAAGGCGATCCAGGCCGAATACCAGCGTACGCTGGACGAACTGGACCAGCATCGCGGCGTAGACAAGGGGTCCATTGTGGTGGCCTGCTCGGGCGCGGCGTTGATGGGGTTGCTGCCGTTGACACTGGACCGTTTTCGCCGTCGTTTTCCCGGGATTCGCGTGAAGATCATTGAAGGCACCTATCCGATGCTGGAAGCCGATATCAGGGATGGCCTGATTGATCTTTATTTCGGCCCGGTGATCAAACCTTTGCAGCACACCAACATGAGCATCAAGCCGCTGATGGCCAATCCCCGGATCATCGTCGGCCGCCGCGGCCATCCCTTGCAGCATGCAACCACCCTGGAAGAATTGATTGACGCTGAATGGCTGACGACCCCGGTTGCGGAAAACATCGATGACGAGGTGCTCAGCGTGTTCAAGCTGGCCGGGCTGCCTGCGCCCAATATCGTGATGCAGGCCACGTCGAGCATGAGCGTGACCAGTATTGTGTCTTCGTCGGATCTGCTGGCGCCGCTGCCGGAGCAGTGGCTCGGGTTCATCAACGCGACCAATCTGCTCACGCGCATCATGGTCAAGGGCATTCCGGATGCTCCACCGATCTGTTCGGTGTACCACACCGAGTTGCCCCTGACCCCGGCGGCGCAGTTTCTAAATGACATGGCGGAGCAGGCCGCGCTGGATAAGACAGTTGATGCCTGAATAGCTGCGTTGGCTAGATCTCGGTATACCTTTTAGGTAACACCCTGCGGATTTGGTCGTCTTCCCGGCGTGTCCAGCCCATTCTAATGTTCGTTTTCACATCGCAGCCTAGCTTGGAAAAAGGCTGTGCATTGCCTTGGGGCATGAACATAGAGTGGGGTGAAATCTTGAGTGAAGCGCTTCCCGATCAAGCGATTGATCAGCTGTTTCTAAAGGCCCGTTCACATAACGGATGGCTGGAAAAGACTGTTGATGAGGCGTTGCTCAGACGCCTGTACGCAGTGCTCAGCCAAGGCCCGACCGCCAACAACTGTAACCCGGCGCGATTTGTCTTTGTGCAATCCGCCGAGGCCAAGCAACGTCTGTTGCCTGCGCTCAAGGGTGCCAATGCCGAGAAAGTGCTGGCGGCACCGGTAACGGCCATTATTGCTATCGACAGCCAGTTTCTTGAGCTTCTGCCTCAGCTGTTTACCGCGTACGACCTGGCCTCCATGTTGCGCGACGATCCAGTGACAGCCACTACCATTGCCTTCCGTAACGGCACTTTACAGGGCGCCTACCTGATCCTCGCCGCCCGCGCACTGGGGCTGGACTGCGGCCCGATGTCCGGTTTCGACAGTGGCAAAATCGACGAAGCGTTTTTCCCCGACGGCCACTGGAAAACCAACTTCCTGTGCAGCCTGGGGTATGGCGACGCTGCCAAGCTTCGCCCCAAGGGGCCTCGTTTAAGCTTTGAGCAGGGCAGCAGTATCGTTTAACGTTGAATCAGGCGCGACATCAAGGGTTGGAAGGTCGCGCGGAACCTTGTAGGAGTCAGCATGCTCGCGAAGGTCGCCAGGGCGCCGCGGGTACGCGGATTCATTCAATTTCGACTGCTGACGGGAACCAGCAAAAAACCGATCCTGAAGCCATGCTCCGGTCCGGCCTGGCCGCATCATTGCTTGTCTGCCTGGTCGTCGGCCGGCTAATCATCGGGGTGCCGACTTTGGGCGCCGCGGACCCCGAAGAGCTGGTTAGAATTATCGCGCCTGCTATTCAGAAGATTTTGTTGCCTTGGACAATTCGCCGAGGAAGTCGGCAAGGGAGCGGTGCGCGTGCCGCTCTGTCGGTAATCACACAAGCACTGATCCGATCGGCTGAAAAGCCGGCATTGATCATCTCATGGATGTCCGAGTCTGAAGCGTCGTTGGGGGCATTGAGAAATTCTGACAACCGTTTCCGGAAGGCACGATAAAAATCCTTGTTCAGCACTTCGGCAAGCTGGCGCACTCATGGTTTGATCTTTGCCACTTAGTATCTGGCACATCCGTATCGCATGAAAGCGCGTAAATCTTTATAGCCGTTGCCGCATGGGGGGCATTTCGAACCGGAGGAGGCAGGGAAACGCCCACTCACTAGGGCGTTCGGTCGGGAACAAAAGCTTGCCGGGATCTAATAAACGAATGTCCTGCGGTCGACAGCCTCCAATGTATCCATTGCTGGAGGCGAACCAAAAGCGATTCCCCACCCATCTTTTTTCGTTTTCAGCACGTCGAGCATTGCCTTTAGGTCAGGTACAGGCCCGAGCGCAATGCCGTCCTGGAAGGCATACGTTGGAAACAGTGAGCAGCCTACGTGTTCAATTGAAAAATGTGCCCTTCAGCTTTCTGAGGGAGAAAGTCACCGCTGTCGAGGATGGGTCAACACCGGTCCAGATTTACACTGATTTTTGCGTCCTGACAGGACGGTCTTATTGGTATTCTGTACGCCAAAATCTTTATATAAGTCCAAGATTTCTGTCGGTGCGGGAAAGTGGGCAAATAGTCCAAAATTTAAGTCGGTGCGGGCGGCGCGAGTTGGCATTCTCAATTCTAATGACATCGCTCTCATTTCTAATGAACACCGACGGCCAGGAACTCCAGCTGCTGGCACATCAGCAGGCGATTGGCCGCGTGGTTGTCGACCACCAGCACATTCAATGGGACCGTGGCGCAGTGGATGGGCGGCTCGGCTGTTTGCTCCCTGGATTCGCGAGGCAGTGTGGGTAACGGCAATGAAAGCCTTACCCGGGTACCGACGCCCTGCTGGATGCTCAACTGCAGGCTGCCGTTCATCATTTCGCACAGGATACGGCGGATCACCAGGCCAAGCCCGGCACCGCCTAGGCCAACTGTTCGGCCTTGCCAGCCTGGCGAAAGGTTCGAACAGGCGTTGCTGATCCTCATAGCTGATCCCCGGGCCACTGGCTTCGACCAGCAGGAGCATTTGAACCTGATCGGTTTCGCCGGTCAGATGCAGGGCGACAATGATCCTGACCTGGCCGTGCTCGGTGAACTTGATGGCATTGCTGACCAGGTTCGACAACACCTGCTTGAAGCGCAAGGGATCGAGCAACACTTCGATCGTCGGGTTGGCCGGGTTGAGTTCCAGTTGCAGTTCCAGCCCCTTCTGCCTGGCCACGCCGTCGAAGATACGCGCCACCGACGCCACGAATTCCTCTGGATTGACCCGTTCGGGTTCAGGCTCAGGTGCCCGGACTCGATGCGGGCAATATCGAGGATGTCCCCGATCAGTTCCAGAAGGTCCTTCGCCGAGTGGTAGGCCACATCGATGGCGGGACGAAGATCGTCAACTGGCGACCGCCAATGTGCAGCGCATGCTGCTGGACTGCGGCAAAAACAGTCGTATCGCGATCTGGCGTTTCTCAGCGTGATCATCCGCGAAGCGGCAGGTGCATTCTCAGGATCGCGAGTCACACTTGGGCATGGCCTCGCGTCCATTTTACGGATCAAGCTTCAGCTCTAGCTCTCCCAAACTGCTCTAAGCCGGAATTTTCAAGAATGCGCAAAATACGTTGTGGTGTTATATCGAGGATTTCAGTGTTACCTGCGTATAGGTAATTGCCGATATAAATTATGTTGTCAGCATTGATTGGAAGCTCGACCTTGTTCTTAATTATTCGGCTTAAGAAAATTTCCCGATTGATCCGAAAGATCTTTTTGCCTGTTTCAGGATAGAGCTTTAACTTATCTATCACCTCTTTGCTGAGGTCACTTTCAGACCTCAATCGAAACTTGGTTCGAACCATTTGACTCCATTCGCCAGCTTTATAATGACGATAGGCTAGGGTCTCAAATAGCTTCATCATTCCCCAGTCGGAGGTCTCAAGAGTTGCGAAGATACCGTTCAGTGCGCGACCTAAATCTGAATACCCAGACCAGTCGTCTTGACACTTGTACCTCAAATCATGCTCGACCTCGTGCCATCCTTCAGAAAGAACCGTTCGAATTTGAACTTCAAACGTATCGTCCAGTACGTCATAAGAATCCAAGAGCGTACTGTTCTCAGAAATCTCAGGGGGAAGCTTAAATATCAGATTGCAACGGTTCGCGGTAAAGACCGAACCATTAGGCGTATCGATGGTGGAGGAGTGCTCGTCGTAGTTAAACGAGTTCTTTAATACATCCATAGCTACGGCCTGATCGTCAGGGAAATACAGGGCTACTCTCACGCCGAAAGCGTCTTGGATCTTCTTGCCGGTAGGGGTGTATTTTCCAGTCGATTTTTTGATTTTCTTTTCTATGGATTCAACGCTCTTAGCTCTCGAAAATACTCGGCAAAGCAACCCGATCCTATCAAGCTCGGACTGGATTAAGTGCTGGAGATTGTTGAACAGCCCACCGACTAAAACTTTGCACTTGATTATTGATGAGGCACACAACATCCTTTCCGAGCAATCAACACGAGAGCATGAAATCTGGAAGGATTATCGACTGGAGTTGTTTGAGGAGATCATCAAGGAAGGAAGAAAATATGGCGTGTACCTGACGCTCTCCAGCCAGCGGCCTGCGGACATTTCTCCTACTATCGTCTCTCAAATACACAATTTCTTCATTCATCGGCTGGTGAACGAACGCGATTTGATGCTGCTGGATAATACAATCAGCACATTGGACGCTTCGTCCAAATCATTGATACCCACGCTGGCTAAAGGGTGCTGTGTACTTACTGGAACGGCCTTTGATTACCGATGATCCTCAAGATAGATCCTCTGCTTGAAGGGCACAGGCCTGCAAGCGATGACGTTAATCTTGAGGCGCTGTGGGCGAACCAATAGCTTTTTCACGCGATAACCCACGGATTGGCATGACCAAAACGCTGATGCGCGGCCGGCAGCCCTTCGTGATTTTTGTACGTAAATACACCTCGGGCCTGATGGCTCCGGAGGGATGAAGGACGTCTGCGCATGCTGTCTCTAATTAGATAGGCCATTCCTTCGCTTCAACTCGATTTTGGTCAAGCAAGATCGTTGTGTGCTTGAGCAGATGGATCGAGTGACGGAGCTCATCTCGATGAGACGCTGGCACGCGTGGAGAGGTGACCATTAGTCCTGAATAGGCACCCCTACCATGGTGCGGATTTGCTCAGTAAATCTGGTACGGCTTTGAATGCTTGTTTAACAACGTACGACGAAGCAAGTTCATGCCAAGGACTTTCATGGCTATCAGGTTCTAAGAGCCGGAGAGCTCACCCACTCAGGGAACGCGTTTGGTAGAGGAAATGTTCATCCAAGGGGTAGAGACATTTGCATTTTAATCCTGTAATGGCAGGCAGATTCTTCCATGCGAAAGGACGTGGATTCCCCGATCCTGGGTTGTAAAGAATTTCAGCTTTTTTCTCATGAAACTTTACGTAATGATGGATTTGAGTGATGAATTTCTCAGTATGTAGCTGATTTTATAGGTAATAATTTTACAATCTTTCTCTGTGGTAGTATTAAAACTTCTAATAACGTAGGAGCGAGCGTGCTCGCTCCTACAGTTCAAGGCAATGCATACACCCTGAACAGTTTTTTCATTGTCTCGTTGATCCCGCCCAGATACTTGTCGTACTCCTGCTCAATGGCGCCGGATCGATAAGCCTCGCTCAGGGCCATATCGACCAGCAGGCGGAAGTCTTCGTCACCGCGCTCGACGATCATGGCCACCGGGGAGAACTCGAAGATCCGGTCCAGGACCATCAGGTCATTGTTGGCGCCGCCTTTGGCCACCTGGTTTTTCAGCAGCATGCGCTCGGAGAAGAAGGCATCGGCCTTGCGCGTGGCGACCATCCCTGCACCTTCTTCGGTATTGGCCACGGTCACCAGCGAAGCGATCACGCCGAGCATGCGCATCTGTTCGCGAATCCAGTCTTCGATTACACCGCCCTCGATGGTGGCGTAGGTCTGGTTGGCCAGGCCGCGGTTGATCGTCGCCCGCCAGGTCGGGCCGGGGTTGGCCTCCTTGCCGTTGAGCGCGTTGAGCAGCGGTTCGGCGGCATCCTTGCGGACCAGTACCGAGAGGCCGGCGGTGTACACCGGTATCGAGTAGCTGATGGTCTTGCGCCGTTCGAGGGTAGGCGGGGTCGGCGTGCAGAGGATGTCGACCTTGCCCAGTTTCACCGCACTGGTCTCTTCGGCAGACGTGACGGGCTGATAGCGCACCTGCAGGTTGGGCAGGTCGAGTTCGGCCTTGAGCTTGTCGGCGATCTTCAGGCACAGGTCGATGGCATAACCGCTGGCTTTGTCGCCATCCTGAACGCTGAAGGGCGACAGGTCAGGCACGTAACCCAGGGTAAAGGCGTTGCTGGCGCGGATGCGTTCCAGGGTATTGGCACTGGCCACCATTGGCAGTGCGGTGAGCAGCAAAGCGAGCAGCAGGCGGGTGTTCTTTGCAAAGGGTATGTTCATGTCCGAGCTTCCCGTGTACGGATGTCTGAGCAGTCCTGTTTGCCATGCCTAAATATTGCTGGTCCTGGCCTGGACGGCGGATGGCACCTCGACGAAACGCTTGGCGAGGAAGCCATAGAGCAGGTAACCCAAGGCAAGCACCAGCGTGCCGCCAAATACCGCCTCCTTGCCGCAGGCATACAGGGCATACAACGAGTAGGCCACCGCCACCAGCAGCACCACCAGGTTGCGCGAGTACACCGCGGGCCCCACCTGGGCTTTGTGCATGATCACCAGCAAGCCGGTCAGCGCGGTGATGTAGGGGATCAGGTTGGTCACCGCCGCCAGGCTGACCAGTTTGCTGAACTGTGCCGCGGCATCGGGTGAGATGGTCGACACGGCCATGATCGTCTGCAGCACACCACAGACGATCATGCCGACCACGGGCGCATTGCTGGCGTTGACCTTGCTGAACAGCTTGAGGAACAGGTTCTGGTCGGCGGTCATCTTGGCGGTCTGGGCCAGCGTGAACTGCCAGCCCAACAGGGAGCCGACGCAGGCCATCACCGCCAGCGCCATGACGATGTTGCCCACCAGCGGGCTGAACATCTTCGCGTACACCAGCGCGAAAGGCGCCGAGGAGTTGGCCAGTTCGGCGTTGGGAATGATACCCTGGATGACGGTGGTCGACAGCACATAGACCAGGGCTGCACCGAGGGTGCCGAACAGGCAGGCCAGCGGCACATTGCGCTTGGGATCTTCCACCGCATCGGTGGCCTGGGCCGCCGATTCCATGCCGAGGAAGGCCCAAAGGGTCAGGGGGATGGCCTTGCCGATGGCTTCGGAGATTGCCAGGTTGTTGGGGTTCCAGGCGGCTTCCAGCACTTTGGCGTCGAACCAGAACCAACCGATGATGCTCAGGCCCGCCACCGGAATGATCACGCCCCACACGGTGAACGCGCCGATCTTGCCAGTGATGCTGGGGCCACCGAAGTTGGCGACGATGGTGATCCAGATCAGTCCGACCGTGCCGACGAACAGCGGGATGGCACCTGTGCTCAGCCAGGGCAGGAAGGCGCTCATGTAGCCCACCGCCGAGATGGCGACGGCAACGTTGGCGATCGCCAGGGACAGGAAGTACAGGTACGAGCAGAGGAAGAACCCCGACTTCGCATGGGCCTCTTCGGTGTAGGCGGACAAGCCGCCGGAACGTGAGCAGAACACCCCGCACTGGGCGAAGCAATACGCGATGGCCATCGAGCCGATCGCCGTGAAAATCCACGACAACAGCGAGACTGCCCCGAGTTGGGCCATGTTGGTGGGCAGCATGATGATGCCTGACCCCATCATGTTGACCGTTACCAGGGTAGTAAGCCCCACCAGGCCCATTTTCTTGCTTGCATCAGCCATCGCACACTCCTTGCCCTGTTCAAAGTGTTGACCCTCGGCCGGACGGCGTACTGCCAATTGCCAGGCAAGGGACGTTGAATGAGTGGGACAAACGCCCGCACAGGTGCCTGGGGCTGGGGTCAGTACTGATGGCCCATTTGGGTATAGTCCATTTTTTACGAGTTGAATGCCTGAAGTGGCCGTTGTAACGGGAACTTCAGTGGGGGTGGTCTGGTCAGTAGGGGCCCTGTGTCGGAGATTCCGAGCAGCGCTGGTGGCCTGCTTTCATGGCAGCGCCGTCCGAGATCAGCCGAGCCTACCCCTGATGCCAACCAAGCGTTTCCTGCCGCGTCTCATCCTGGCGTACTGCGCCATCGCGTCGCTTTGCTCGGTGGCTGCTGAGCGAAGCGCGACCGCGCAAAGTAACAGTGCCTCCACCACCCTGATCGAAACTGCCTCGCGCCAGTATGAAAATGGCCAGTTGGACCAGGCCGCTGCCACGCTGGAGCGCGCCCTGCATATCCAGCCGAACAATCCCGCGACCCTGCATTACCTCGGTGTGTTGCGTCTTCAGCAGGGGCAGTACCAGCAGGCGCAAACCCTGGCGGCGCGTTCGAACATGCGGGTTGGGCGCAACGTCGAGCTGCGCAATCGCAACTTCCAGTTGATCCAGGCGGCGCAGCAGGCCGAGGCATCGGGTACTCCACCCAAGGCCCAGGAGAACCTGGTCGCCCTGCAGAAGGCGCGCGAAGAGCAAGCCCAAAGACGCCTGGAAGCAGAGCAGGCCGCAGCTGGGCAATCCACTGTTGAGCCATCCACTGCGGACACTGGGCCCCTCGCTGGCGACTTCGCTCGCGTAGCGAATTCCGCGGCGACTGCCAGGCCACGGCCCGAAGGACAATTTCAGGTCGCTGCCATCGAGCCAGAGCTGGCGTCCGACGGGATTTCGATTCCCCGCGGCCATTGGCCGCCGCCGGGTCAATGCCGCATCTGGTTTCCAGACCGCCCGCCGGGGCAGCAGCCCCCATCCGGCAGTTGCAAGAAGCTGCGAAAGCGGGTTCCGTCAGGCGCCTTCCTGATGCAGGGTTGAGTGGCTGATTGTCCTTCTGGCCGACCCCCGGTGCCAAAAATTGCGCTCCCGCGCTCGATACGTTTAGCATATGTTCCATATACATTTCATATCGGGCAAGTAGATGGGTATCGTAAAAATTTCAGAAGACATGCATGAGAACCTGCGCGTCGCCAGCGATGCGCTGAGTCGCTCGATCAATGCTCAAGCCGAGCACTGGATGCGTATCGGAATGCTCGCGGAGCTTCATCCAGAGCTCAATCACAGCGACATCTGCCGGATGCTGATTCGTGCCGAAATGGCCGGTGGCCTCGATGTAAAACAGCTCTGCGCGCTGGCGGATATTTCGCAAGGCTCCCCGGTTCATACAACATCCGGAGCCAAGCAATGAGGGCGAATGTCAGGCTCAATACCCCGGCAGAAATAGCCAATTCACGCGCGGCGGCCACACTGGCTGCCGAGGTGCTGGCCATGATCACTCCCCATGTGCAAGCGGGGGTCACCACCGACGAACTCGATCGGCTCTGTCACGACTACATCGTCAAGGTGCAGAAAGCCATTCCAGGCAATGTCGGCTATCACGGCTTTCCGAAGACGGTGTGCGCATCCGTCAACGAAGTGGTGTGTCATGGCATCCCTTCGAACAGGCCATTGAAGGATGGCGACATCCTGAATATCGACATTGCCGTGATCAAGGATGGTTGGTACGGCGACACCAGCCGCATGTACTTCGTTGGCGAACCCGGCCCGCAAGCGCGACGCCTGGTCAAGACGACCTATGAAGCCATGTGCGCCGGCATACGAATGGTCCGCCCCGGCGCTACGCTGGGCGACATTGGTCATGCCATTCAGAAGGTGGCGGAAGATGACGGGTTCAGTGTCGTGCGCGAATACTGCGGTCACGGTATCGGCAAGGTCTATCACGATGAGCCGCAAATCCTTCACTACGGCTATCCAGGCCAGGGAATGAAGTTGAAAGCCGGCATGATTTTCACCATCGAGCCCATGTTGAACCTGGGCAAGCGTCACGTGAAAACCCTGGCTGACGGCTGGACCGTGGTCACCAAGGATCAATCCCTTTCGGCCCAGTGGGAGCATATGGTGGCGGTCACCGAAGACGGCTTTGAAGTGTTGACGTCATGGCCTGACAGCAGCGATGAATATCCCGCTGTGGTGCAATAGCCAACCGGTAGATGTCATTCGCGGGTGAAGATCTCCAGTAGATGCCCGTCCGGGTCATCGAAATACACCCGCCTTGCGCCGCCATGCTCATTGATTTCCCTTGGCCGCTGCTTGCCCGGATCGGCCCACCACGGCTGCCCGTTTGCCTGCAGGCGGGCGAAGGCCTGGTCGAAATCGTCGTCGCCGACCAGGAACGCATAGTGCTGCGAGGCAATCGGCGGATCGTTGTCGTAGAAGTCCAGCGATACCTGGTTGTCGAGCCTGACGATCAGCATCGGTCCGAAGGGTTCCGGCGGCGGCAAACCGAGGAGTTCGACCAGAAAATGTGCCGACCGGTTTTTGTCGCGGCACCAGACGATGGTGTGGTTCAACTGAGCGCTCATGCACGGCCTCGCGACGCGTCAGGATATGCTTTCAGATTAGCCCAGCCTGTTGCGCAATGACCGCCCTGACCTAAGCTTGGAGCAAGGCGAAACACATTTGCCAAGCGTCACCGGAACGAACGCCGCGATGCGCAATCATTAGAGCGTGGATATCAAAAGGAGATGCGCATGCTCATCAGGTCACTGACCCTGGCTACCTTGCTGGCGATTGCCGGCCCCTTGTTCGCCGCCGATGGCGATTCACCTCTGGATATCGACAAGGGCAGGGCCCGGCCGCTGATCGTGATTGCCCCGAGCACCGTCGACCCCGTCTGGGTCAACCTGAAAAAGTCCCTGGAAGATCCCGCCAACAAGCAGGGTGTCGCCGAGCGCAACATCCGGGTGTACAGCGTGCTGAACATGTCCGGCCAACTGGACGGCAAAGATCTCGGCCAACAGGACACCATGGCGTTGATCCGTGCGCTGAAACTGGGTGCTGGCGCGCTGCCCAAGGTGATCCTGGTGGGCAAGGACGGCGAGAAGAAACTCGAAAGCTCAGGGGAAGACTCAAGGTCGGTCGACCTGAAGAAAATCTTCGCCACCGTCGATGCCTTGCCGGCGACCGAGAAGGAAGCCGCAGCGCCAACGCCACCTCCGGTGGCCGAAACCCCACCGCCAAAAGGCGCCGCCAAGGCTGCAAAAAACGGCAAACCGGCAAAACCGGCCAAGCCGCCGGAAATGCCGGATGATTGAGCCTGGGTGGTGCTGGAAACAGGTTTACCAGTGGTTCCACAACAGCGATTTTAAGTTTGTGTCAGAAAGTGATGGATTACGTTGATGAGGACGGGTGAAAAAGGCTGAAGACACTGTTCTGCATTTGGCACTTTCAAGTCCTCCATCAGCAGATTCAAAAGTTCCTCGTCTTCAAACTGCAAATCGTCGGGAGAAACGCTCTCGCTATAAATCAGCGCATCGACCATTGCTTTGCGCCTACTGACAAGCGTCCTATTGCTTGTCTCGGTATGACCCAGATTCAATATCTCGATAGACATCCTGGCCCGCTCGGTTTTTCCCGCGACAATGCCCGACAGGTAGAACTTCAATTCGGTCTCACATTCGGCCATCAACGGTGTGAGTGGCAAGTGCCGTGTTTTTCGACCGTGACCGCATTGCTGAGGGTGCTGGCAACTGGCGACGATGTTGGAAAACTCCAGCGTTCGATTCGGTGCACTGTCCTGGGCTTCAAGATGCTCGTTATGGGCGTTATCAACCGTGATTGACTGACAGCAATACGCGCATAAGCCGTACTGCTCCGAGATACAGGAAGATCGAATCGACAGACGCTCTTGCGGAGGTAAATCCCGATAAACCAACGTCCTGCTTGAGCGCTTAAAGCTAGTCAGCGAAGCCGGTTCCATGCCTTTATTGATCTTACGCACGACGCAGCTCCAACTTGCGGATCAACAATGCAGCCTTCGCCAGCTCCAGATGCCCCTCTGGCAGCTCGTTGGCAAGTGCGGAGAAGAGCCCTTTGGCGCTTTCCAAATCACCATCTTGCAGATGCTTGAGCAGCTGATTCAGGCGCTTTTGCACCTCGCTGTTGCGCACATCGGTGTCCATGACTTCCAGAAGCACCTGGTTGGCATCCAGTCCGTACAAACCGTTGTGCTCCCGTAGCTCCCCGTCATCGAGCACGTAGCACAACACATCTTTCGCGTCGCTGATGACCAGTGGCGAGTGGGTCGTCAGGACAAACTGGCAGTTGGGGAAAGTCTCGCTCAATTGCCGGATCAGGCTGCGCTGCCATTTAGGGTGCAGGTGTAAATCGACTTCGTCGATCAGGACGATGCCGTCACCCTCTAACGGATTGTCCAGAGACTGATTCATCATTGCCAATCGGCGAGCGATGTCGCCGACTAACGCCATCATCGACTTTTCACCCTGCGAGAGCTGGGAGACATTGAGGGTTACGCCGTCTTTGTCGATCGCCATGTGCAGGCGTGGTTTGCGTTGAACTCTCAGGTTGCTGAAGCCGGGCATGAAGGCGGCGATGGCGGAGCGTACAGCGGTCAACTGGCGATCTCGGGATGAAGCCTTTAGTTGGGAAAGGGTTTTCCAGATATCGCTGTTCTTCCCGAACTTGGCGGAAATCTCGGCCAATGCTGTGTCGGATACGCCGGTTTCGTTTTCGCTGTCTTCACGCTCGCGGAACCATTCGAAGAAGCGTCGGAAATCGACGCCGCGGTTTAAGGCGTTGTCATAGCCGTCGAGTTGATCGAAGGAGTGTTTGGTGCGGATTTTTAGCGGGATTTCCAGAACTGAACGTTCGACTGGGTAGTAGGCGATCAGTGGGAGCGAGGCTTTATCATCTACTGTTAGCTGGTTGCGGTAGTGATCCGCAAGGCGACTGACGCCTCCCAGCGAGCTATGGATATCAGCCTTCCGTCCTTGTCTGCCTCGGGCAATACCCCACGTAAATACAACATCTTCAGACTCAGTTTCGGATTGGTTCGAGCGTGCTAGCGATTCGTCCACTACACCAATCAAAATCAATGCTGCGATAGCGCCGTTTCGAACGTCGTCTTCAGTAAGGTGATTGCCACTGCCCTTTTCCGTACGAATTCTTGCTACGAGCCAGCTTAGTGAGATGGCCAGTGATTTCAGAAGGGTGGTTTTCCCGGCACCGTTGTTTCCTACCAGAACCGTTACGTTTGAGGGGTGGCTTGGAGTCGGCGCTAACGGGACTTCCAGATCGGTGAACCGACCGACATCCGTGAGTTTGAATCTGGTGATTTCCATTACAACGCCCTTTGGCGGTCAGTCGGTTTGGATTCTTGAGCGCGCATTATGTCATTCCCGGCCACGGATTGATCCGATGTCATTGCAGTCTTGGGATGCCCACTAGATACAACGCTTTCACCTGCATCACAACGGTCATGAGCATGTGTTTGTAACTAGATGCTCAGAAAATGGAGCTTAGGCAAGGGCCTTCAATTGCGTCGGAGATTTCCTGCAAGACGTGGCGCATCCCATGAACTGGTGCCCATTGGGCCGTATCGATAACCTTCTTCAGCCGCTGCGAAATCAGTGGTCGGATGTGGAAGTCCGTTGGTTCAAGTCATCTACCAATGCCCCTAGAGCGCATGTCGACATTTTTTATGTCAACATTGCCGCGTTTTGGCGGCTGTGCGCGGGAGCACTTTCGAGTGCGCCGGGTATTGGTGGATTGGCCTGGTCTTCCACACCTGCGTACAGCTGCCACCCTCATGTGGAAGTGAGATGGGTAGTTATTTCAACAATCCCCAAAGGTAGTGCTTCCATGAAAAAAACAAGTCCCAATCCCCCCGAAACCTCATCCGATCCCCTCGACTCCGTCCCACTCTCCGACATCACCGAACCCGCCGTCAGCGCTCGTCTGCGCAACCCCAGGCAATCCGATCCGGTCAGCCATATCTTCACCATCGTCCCCGGCGTCGACACCGCAACCTTGCTATGCCACGCCTGCGAAACCCTGGCATCCCTGAACGTCCTCATCACCGATCTGGCCTGCGATCTACAAAGCTCCAAACGCAATGTGGCGCTGTCGATTCAGCAACTGGCAGTGGTGGGGGAGTTACTGGTAAATCGCGCACTGGACAACATCGACCCTCAGCAATAGCGCTAATCCCCCTGTAGGAGCTGTCGAGTGCAACGAGGCTGCGATCTTTTGATCTTGAAAAATCAACGTCAAAGATCGCAGCCTGCGGCAGCTCTTACAGGGTATCCGACACAGACCTCTCATAAGGCTCGGGCCTGGACGGTTGGTCGCCATCAAACGCCAGGTCGCGAATCGTCCTATAGTTCTGACGCGCCTGTATCGCGAGGACAGTGGTCCGTAAAAGGTTCAGTTCAGACGTAGTTCTGCTGTTCTTCACTGGGCGTGAACAGCTTGGCGTTGGCGGCAGCCTTCTCGTGCTCAGGGTGCTTCAGCCACTCGTCGATCAACTTGAAAATGGCGTCGTTTTCGGGAAGGTCGCCGAACACGTCTTGCCAGGTCAGCAGGCGTTCGTCTTGGGCCTTCAAGCGTTTGTGCGCACGGCTCAGACGATTAGCCTGATCATGGCGCAGTGACTCGAGTCGTTCCTGACTTGTGCGAAACAATCCACGCAATTCCACTTCGGAGGTCTGAGAGAGGCGTGGGTGGGGACGAGTGCGCAGATTGTGCCTGAAGCGTTCGTAGCTGAGGTGGATGGGTTGCTCCATCTCTGCTCGAAGCGGCTTGATCTGCTTTGCGAGTTGTTCGCGTTCGTCGTCGGTGAACAGTTTTCCCTGACGGTGGAGCACGCTGGCATGCCAGCGCAGCAGGGTGGTCAGCGCGTTGCGGCTGTAGCCGTCGTCGCTTGAATGCTCCGCGGCCGCCAGGGCTTGGCGCAGAAACGCCGCCCGGCGTGGCATGTCACCCTTGAGCTCGATATCGGCAGCGAATTCGGCACAGATCTTCTGTTCGATGGCCGCGCAGCCTGGCTGCCAGAGCACGGAATTTTTACCCGGCTTGCGTGGCATGAAGTGCCACTGTTCGCCGTGATGCTCGTAGTTGTCATCCTTGAAGTTGAGCAGGCCGCCTAGCGTCATCGCCAGGCCGATCCACGGCGAGCCAATGGAGGCGACCAGCAGGGTGGTGCCGGGGAGTACCGCCTTCCATTCGGCGTCCATCCAGGTGGAGGGGACACCGGGCACCGGGTCATTGTGGTTGACGATGCGATGGTGGGTAAGATCGGCGGCGGCATTGACGAAGGATTGGTTGCCAGCCCTTGGGGCGCCGATGGTGTAGAGCTGAATGTCGTCAGAGTATTGTTTGCGCAGCCACTCGGCCAGCAGCAAGGCGATGGCGCCACCCAGGCTGTGCCCACAGACCATGATGGTCTGGTTGCCGGTGTAGAAGGCGTCCATGTAGCGTCCGACAAATTTGCGGGCAGCTTCGAAGGAATTGTAGAAACCTCGATGGGCGTTGCCTTTGCCGCCCTCGTCGGCAAGGTAGGGGACCTGCTTGGCATCCAGGTCGCGCAGGGTATCCCAGAGGCCAGCTGTGCCCCGAACTGAAATCATCACCACTTTGTCACTGTGGGTAATGAAAGCCTGGTTATCAGATTTGTCGTGAAGAAAATGCACCTTCTCGGGGTGCTCCCAGCCATCCTTGGCTTCCTTGGCATAACGTACCGGATCGTAGGGCACCACTTCCAGGCGCTTGGAGTAGGGCACTTCTTCGGTGAGCAGGTGATAGGGGCCGCCGTCGCTGAAGCGAGTCGGTTGCTCACAACGCGCCAATTGGCTTTGCAGAACAGCGCCGATGCAGCCCGTTTCCTTATAGGGCGGTGGTGTGGGGGCTTCGTCAGAGGCACGGTCTTTGTGAAACGGGGCGTAGCTCAGTAGCGCCATGATCGACAGGTGGTAGGCGTTCAGTGCGCAGAACCCTTTGTCATGGGAAAGCAATGGGTTGTAGGCGCGCAGGGCTTTGACTTCGAGCACATTGTGCTTGTTGACCAACAAGGCAATGCCGGGTTGTGTGTTGGAGTGGGTGCAGGCCTCCTTGAGGTATGGCGAGGGCCGGGACTCAAGGGTGGTATCGGGTTCCGGCAGGTGGGCGGCCTCACCCGGCTTGGTAAAGTCACGGACTTCAGCCTGGAAAAAGGCGGCCTGCTCCCGTTCGGCGAGTTCGCGTGCCAGGTAGGTGCGGCCATTCATGCGTGGGCCGGTGGGGGATTGTTCGGCGGCGACCTGGAGAGCGGTCAGAGGGAGTGGAAAATATTCACGTTCAATCAAATCCTCGTACCACTTTTCCCCGATCTGGTAAGGCATCGACATGTCGAGTATCAGTGGCCCGCAGTAGAAATTTTCCAGATAACCATAACCGTCTTCATCGAGTGTGCCGGAGTAGGGCATCCCCATGCGGTCATGCAGGATGTAATCGAGGCCGGCATAAGGCTTTGCATTACCATGTTCGTCAACCAGGCGAAAACTGCACCAGTATCCGCGTTTCGGGCAGGTTTCCTTGAGCTCAAATGTCATCCGTAGTTACTCCGTGCAGCCGGGATAGACCGTGCAGGTCTGGCCGTTCATTTGAAATGTTTTGAAGAGTGGGGGTTGTTGGCAGCGATCAGACTTATCTGTCCCCAGACAGGGCCTCCACCCCGCCTCAGAGCTTATCCACCGGTTTCGCATGTAAGGTCGCTCCTGCGGATTGACCTCGATGGCCAACCTCACCGTCTTGCTGGCCAGTTGGTCGTATTGCAGGTTGGCGCCGGCACCTCTGCAGGTCAGCAGCTTGCTGATTTCACCTAACCTCGATTTGGCCTTGCTTTGCTGGAACAACCAGGTGCACTGGGCATCTACTTGGCGAGTGCCGTTTTTGTCGAAGCCTTGTTCATCTTCGGGAGCACGCTTGTGGATATAAAAAATTGCGTCGGCATAGGTTTTTTGCCAGCGTTGTTCGCCGTAACGCCCGTCAATCTCCATTTCAACCTTGCCCAACCGAAGCTCGCAGACACCGACGTAATAGGTGAGCGGAATTTTGCGTGAGGTCGACGCCGCCGTTGTGTTGATCGGTATGTCGAAACCCTTGCCCAGCACGCGGGCTTGCGGTTTGTTGTTATGAAGATTGGTGACTTGGCAATTGAGCCCGCTTTCATCGACCGGGCCGTACCAGGCCGTGACACTGAGGCCAAATTGGGCGGGAAGCTCGCTGGTCAGGGTAAAACTCTGCAGGCCACGACGCTCGGTCAGTAAAAGCGGACCCTCTTTGGCAAGTACTCCGACCCAGCTGCAACTACTCAGGCTCAATACAAGAAGGCCCAAGCATCCCGCACAAGTCAGGGCCTTCATGTCCGTACTCCATTGCTCGCAGGCGCAACTTCGTTCAAGTCGAGAAGCTTTACATGAGCGTCCCAACCCCGGTGCTGTTCTGGTGCTTGTAGTAGCAAGGATAGGCTTGGTACTACGCTGGGATTGATACGAAGCAACCAAATTCCCAGGGATGCGCGAATGTCGAATCCGACGCCCAGATATAATTCGACGTAGTCATGTTCGGGCACAGTGGCAAACAGCGCTCGGAATGGATTGTGTTTTGCGATCGGGTTGGCAATGAATGTCGCCTGCTGCTGTTGACCCCATTGTGGTAGTGCACCGCGCATACGCTGTCCTTGGCTCAAGTGGAGGCGCAGTAGTTTGCGCGCCTTTTAAGGGATGGGGGACAGGTCGGTCGAAAAGAAGACGTTTCCTACAGATTGGTTGTCTTTGTTAAAGGGGAGGTTTAAGGGTGGATGGTCGGAGCGCGCACAAAAGATCTGCTCGGACACTAAGAAATGCCCTGCCAGATTCATATTGAATGACTGCAGAAATGTCCGATGCTCAATATTTTCAGCTTATACAAGCACATCGACCCGCATCGGACGCGATAACCCGGTATTCCAATACGGAAACGCCCTGCGCCATTCTCAGAAATATCCAGTTTGCAACTTCTTCAACTTCGCCAAGGCTGTCGGGTGCTTGAACGAGAGTTTGATTTTAAAATAGCGACAAATTTGGATGCTATTAAAGAAACGTATGGGTTTGTTATTCCTCTGGCTGTTGTCGACTTACCATTTTAATTTGTTTTTGATACTTTTACGTTCAGTCAGGCAGATGGCGGTGAGAGATGCCCTCGGAAGTTCGAATAATGAACGAAGCACTTAAGGCAAGGGTGAAAAAGTGCCGCTCTAATTCCGGAGGGCAGGAGTCGGTTTGTTGGGGGCGCGATTGGGGTGGTGTGTCAGGCTACTAGTGTTATTTAACGACCATCGCGAGCAAGCTTGCTCCTACAGGGTTATGCGTGTGCCCATCAATTGTTTGGGTGCAATTTTCTGCTCCCGAGGTCTTGCTGGCGATAGCGGTTTGTCAGGCGACAACTGTGTCGCCTGTACATCGCAACCGCCAGCAAGCCGGCTCCTACTGGGCCATAGCGCTCAGAATCTGATGAGCAATCTTCACCCGCTCCGCATTCGGATAGTTTTTATTGGCCAGAATCACAACACCAATATCCTTCGATGGCACATACGCCACATAAGCCCCGAACCCACCGGTTGAACCAGTCTTGTTCATCAACACATTCCCAGCCTGCGGTTGTGGCGGATTCAACCACTGAACTTCATGCGCCTGCATGGCCATCGCCGTCGAGTTACCCGCCAGCAGTCGCTCCAGTGTGACCGGGTAGCGATACATCTCCCAACCAAGCCCCTGAGTCATATCACCGACGCTGTAGTAACCGGTATGAGTCAAGGCGATGGCCTGTTGCAGGGTTTTTTCCAGGCCTGCCGGTTTCATGTTGGCCTCAACAAAACCAATCAGGTCCGCAGCACTGGTTTTCACGCCGTAGGCTTCGGCATCCAGCGCCCCCGGCCCGACCCGCACCGGTTTGTCGGCCTTGTCGTAGCCCTGGGCATACAGCGCCATCTGCTCCTGCGGCACCTTGAGCCAGGTGTGTTTCAGGCCGAGTTTGGGCAGTAGGTTGTTTTCCATTGCTTCATCAAACGGCTGGCCCATGCTGTGGGCGGCGAGGTAGCCGGACAACCCGATGCTGGGGTTCGAATACAGGCGGTGGCTGCCAGCGGTGTATACCGGCTTCCATTGCTGGTAGTAGCCGAGCATTTTATCGGCCGAGTCTGCCTCGGTAGGGAATTGCAGGGGCAAGCCGCCGGCGGTGTAGGTGGCCAGCTGCAACACGCTGATGTGGTCGAACGCGCTGCCGCGCAAGGCCGGCAGCACTTCGCTGGCCTTGTCGGCCAATGCCAGTTTGCCGGTGGCCTGGGCATAGCCAATGAGGGTGGCGGTGTAGGTTTTGCTGACCGAGCCAATCTCGAACAGGGTGTCTTGCGTCACCGGTTTGCCGGTCTCTTTTGACGCCACGCCATAGTTGAAGTATTGCTGTTTGCCGTTGAAGGTGACGGCCACGGCCATGCCGGAAATGCCTTGCGCGTGCATGACGGGGCGCACGACGTCGCTGACAACCGATTCGAGGTGATCCTGCGCGAGACTCTGGCCTGCCGCCAGCATCGCCGCACAGGCGGCTAAAAGCTTCAATCTGCCGAGTTTGATGGTGTCCGTCATGGAGGTCGTTCCCTTCGATTGTATGATGTTCAGCGCTATGCTCGCCGCAGATCGCCGCTTGGCCTGGCGCTGGGCGCGCTAAATCTAGGCAGTATGCCGAGGAACGACAAACGACGATATCTCGGACGAGCCATTAGAAAAACTATGGAGTAGGCATGATTCGACCCCACCTGCCGCTGAATGCGTTGCGCGCTTTCGAAGCGTCGGCGCGTCACTTGAGTTTCACTCGGGCGGCGATAGAACTGTGCGTCACGCAGGCGGCGGTCAGCCATCAGGTCAAAAGCCTCGAGTCTCAGCTAGCCGTCACTCTGTTCAAGCGCTTGCCTCGGGGGTTGATGCTCACCCGCGAGGGCGAAAACCTGTTGCCGGTGCTGTGCGAATGTTTCGACCGTATCGCCGACACCCTTGAACGCCTGCAGGGCGGGCATCAGCGTGAAGTGCTGACGGTGGGGGCGGTCGGCACCTTTGCGGTGGGTTGGTTGCTGCCGCGATTGACGGATTTTCAGGCGCGTTACCCCTATATCGATCTGCGTTTGTCGACCAACAATAACCGCGTGGACGTGGCGGCCGAAGGGTTGGACTACGCCATTCGCTTTGGCGCGGGGGCATGGCACGGGATCGAGGCGTTGCGCCTGATCGATGCGCCGTTGTCGGTGCTCTGCGTGCCGGAAATTGCCCGGCAGTTACACGCGCCCAGCGACCTTTTGCAGCAGACACTGTTGCGCTCGTATCGCACGGATGAGTGGTCGCAGTGGTTCCAGGCAGCAGGGCTTTCGGCCCCGGTGGCGCCACCGCGCAGCATCGTGTTCGATTCGTCGCTGGCGATGATGGAGGCGGCGCTTCAGGGCGCCGGCGTAGCGTTGGCGCCGCCGATGATGTTCACCCGGCAACTGACGGAACAGAAGATCCATCAGCCGTTTGCCATTGGCATTTCCACCGGCAGTTACTGGCTGACCCGCTTGCAATCGCGCCCGGAAACCGCCGCGATGACAGCGTTCCGCAGCTGGTTGGTAGACGCCGCGCAAAGCCAGGCCCTGCGCGACGCTTGATGTCAGCCACGAAGCGGGACATCAGGCACGCCGCGATGAAAAGTAGGGCAGCAAGCGTTCGGTTTCTTTTTTGACCACGGCGTAGCATTCGCAACTCAGCACCTCGAGACGAGCCCTGTCCAGAACCTTGATGTGTCCCCGCGTGTATTCGATGACCCCCAGGCGCTGTAGCTTGCCGGCGGCGTCGGTCACACCTTCGCGGCGTACACCCAGCATGTTGGCGATCAATTCCTGGGTCATGGTCAGTTCATTGCCCGGCAGGCGGTCGAGCGACAGCAGCAGCCAGCGGCACAGCTGCTGATCGATGGAGTGATGGCGGTTGCACACCGCG
The DNA here is from genome assembly GCF_044744285.1 of Pseudomonas sp. NPDC087336. NCBI lineage: Bacteria > Pseudomonadati > Pseudomonadota > Gammaproteobacteria > Pseudomonadales > Pseudomonadaceae > Pseudomonas > Pseudomonas sp. NPDC087336. The sequence continues at coordinate 196,261 of NZ_JBIUYA010000006.1, forward strand.
GTCTGGGCCATTTGTGTGATCAGTGCCTGGGTGTAGCGCAGCATCAGCAGCAGCATCTCTTCGTGGCGGTTGAACTCGTCCTTGAGTTGCTGACCGGGTAAGCGGTAAGCGTGCCCGGCACTTTGCACCACGGCCCGGCTCGGCGTGCTCTCGCCGCCCATGAACACTGCAACACCGATCAGGCCTTCGTTGCCGACCACCGAAATCTCGGCCGAGGCGCCGTTCTCCATCACGTACAACAGCGACACGATGGAGTCGGTGGGGAAGTAGACGTGCCGCAGGGCGCCGCCGGACTCATAGAGCACTTCGCCCAGTGGCAGCTCGACCAGTTCGAGGTGGGGGAGCAGGCGCTCCAGCGCTGGCACCGGAAGCGCTGCCAGGAGGTAGTTCTGTTGTGGCTTGGGTACAGCAAACATATCAGCCACCCTTCGAGGGAGAATTCCCTGAGGGGGACAGGTTACTCCAAAGCGCGCGCGACCGGACCCAGGCGTTGATGCCTGAACCCGGGTTGGTCAAGCGCGCTGTGCCTCAGCGCTCAAGATCGGTTTCGACGGATCTGTCGTACCCGGGCATGTGCGGCTGATGCGCCTTGACCGGGCACGTCACCAGCACCTGATGTTCCCCACCGTCATCTGACAATTGCAGCGCGTCCTGGCCCAGCAGCTCACCATCCAGCAGGATCGCGAGCGTGGTGGTCGTGCCCGGGCGCACGTCGATATGGTAGGTCGTCGCGCCATAGCGGTAGTGCATCGTATACCCGGGCCAGCCCGGCGCCAGCAGCGGTTCGATATGCAACGAAGTCCCAACCCGCTGCAAGCCGAGCAATGATTCGACGATGAAGCGGTACGTCCAGCCGGCCGACCCGGTGTACCAGGTCCAACCCCCACGGCCGGCATGGGGCGGCGTGCCATAGACGTCGGCAGCCATGACGTAGGGCTCGACCTTGTAGGTATCGAGCCGCTTGGCTACTTCAGCGCCCGCGGGGTTGATCATGTTGAGCAACCGCCAGGCCCTGGCGTTGTCGCCAAGCTCGGCGAACGCCATGCCGGCCCAGACCGCGGCATGGGTGTATTGGCCGCCATTTTCCCGCACGCCCGGCACATAGCCCTTGATATAACCGGGCTCGAGCACGCCTGCGTCGAAGGGCGGATCGAGCAGCAGGACCGCACCTGTGTCAGGCCGTACCAGATGCTTCTCGACTGAATCCATGGCCGTGCGGCGCCGGGTTTGCGAAGCGGCACCCGAGAGTACCGACCAGCTTTGCGAGATCGAGTCGATGCGGCATTCGTCGTTGTTGGCCGAGCCCAGGACCTTGCCGTCGTCAAACCAGGCGCGCCGGTACCATGCACCGTCCCAGGCGTGCTCCTCCAGGCTGGCCTGCAGCAAGGCGGCCTGCTGGGAGCAACGTTGTGCGAAAACCGGGTCGCCATGCAATTGGGCCGTGATCGCAAACTGCTGCAGGACATCAAAGCCGAAGAAGCCCAGCCACACGCTTTCCCCAAGGCCGAGATGGCCGACCCGGTTCATGCCGTCGTTCCAGTCGCCCGTGCCGATCAAGGGCAGGCCGTGGCTGCCGCGCTGCAGGCTGTGTTCGATGGCGCGTACACAGTGTTGATAGAGGCTTTCTTCGAGGTGCGATTTGCCCGGCAGGTCGTAATAGGACTCTTCCCCGGCATTGAGCGGGCGGCCTTCAAGGTAACCCACGGGTTCGGCCAGCACGCTGAGGTCGGCAGTGACATTGACATAGTGGCTGGTCGCCAGGGCCAGCCACAGATAATCGTCCGAACAGCCACTGCGCACGCCCCGATCCAGCGGCGGGTGCCACCAGTGTTGCACGTCGCCTTCGGCATATTGATGGGCGGCACACAGCAACAGATGACCACGCACCCTGGCAGGGTCGGCATGGATCATTGCCATGCTGTCTTGCAGTTGATCGCGAAAACCGATGGCCCCGCCCGACTGATAGTAGCCACTGCGGGCCTGGAAGCGACAGGCGATCACCTGGTACATCAGCCAGCCATTGACCATGACATCGATGCTCGGGTCGGGGGTCTGGATCCGGATCACGCCCAGCTGCGAACGCCAATGCTCGCGTACTGCTTTGAGTTCTGCGGTTGCCGCTCCCAGGCCCCGGTATTGTTGAACCAGGCGCAAGGCTGACGCCGTATCCCTGGCTGCACCGAGGCGGAACACCACGTCCTGGTCATCGCCGCTGTCGAGGTCGAGGGCTACCTGTATCGCCGCGCAAGGATCGAAGCCACCACCGGTACGGCCCGACAGGCGTGCCTGTTGTAATCCGGCAGGTGCCTTGAGGCTGCCATTGCGGCCGATGAACTCGGAGCGATCGCCGCTGATGCTGGTGTCGGTCGAGTCGGTATCGAGGAACGCCACCCGATCGCAAAACTCGATCGAATAGGCGTTCCTGGCGAAGACGGCGCCGCTGGCGGGGTCGGCTTCCGTCACCACATGCATCGCCGATTTGCTGCGCAAGTCGCCCAGCACCCACTCGACATAGCAGGTCGTCGACAGGCGCCTTGCGCGGCCTGAGCGATTGCGAATCTGCAAGTGCGAGAACTTGATCGAAGCGTCCAGCGCCACGTACACCCACAACTCGGTGTGGATACCGTCTTCATCGTGCTCGAAGACGCTGTAGCCGAAGCCGTGCCGGGTACGGTACGCGCCAGTACCGGGACAAGGCTGTGGCGTCACCGACCAGAAGTGCCCGGTTTCTTCATCACGTACATAGATCGCCTCGCCGCTGGTGTCGGTGATCGGGTCGTTATGCCAGGGGCTCAGGCGAAATTCGTGGGCGTTTTCCATCCAGGTGTAGGCGCCGCCACTTTCGGAAATCACCGTGCCGAAGTGCGGGTTGGCTAACACATTGGCCCATGGCGCCGGCGTCGGCCTGCCCGGCTGCAAGGTCATGACGTACTCGCTGCCATCGGCACTGAAGCCGCCATAGGCGTTGCCCAGGAGCAAACCTTCGACAGCGGGCAGGGTAGTGGCCGCCTTTGCCTGGCGCTTGAGGGTGGGGACCAACGCCGGGTATACCGGGCTGGCGTGACGCCGATGAACCTGCTCGGCAATACCGCCGTTGCCTTCGCTCAGCACCAGGCGCGCCACCGACAGGATCAGCGTGCGATCCTCGTTCGACAACTGCTGTGCCGGACGCACGAAAATGCCTCCGGGATGGTCGATCAGCGAGGCTTCGCTGCCGGACGTCACCACACCCATGATCAAGTCCTGGAGTTGCTGGCGGTAGCCGGCCTGGTCTTCGTTCCAGATGACCAGGTCCACCATCAGCCCCTTTTGCCGCCAGTAGGCATGGGCCTTGACCATCTGGTGGACGAGCTCGATGTTCTCGACAGTGGCGATCTGTAGCAGGACGATGGGCAGGTCGCCGGAGATCGCCTGGCCCCAGAGGCTCGATTGATTGCGCCGATTGGCCATCAATATGCTGTTCTCCGCACGCAACGAAGCATTGGCGTAGAGGATCGAGGCGGCCATCTGTTCAAACAGGCGGGCATCTTCCTGCGATGCATTGAGTTGGCGCAGCAACACCTGGCTGTGGGTCCATGCCAGGTCGAAGACGCGATCGGCGAGGTGCCGGTCGCGGTATTTATTGATCAGGTACAGGCAGCCCTCACGGCTGTCCGCGATGCCGGTCACCAGGTCGATGGTCGCCGTTTGTCCGGGCTCCAGGGCGATACGGCAGCGGATGGCCACGATCGGGTCAAGCACCGAGCCTGCGGTGCCGGACAACTGCTCGACATTGCCATCGAGCGCTGCCGGTGCGGCAACGTTGCGTCCGCGGCCGATGAATCGCGCTCGATCGGTCTCGTAGGAAATGGCGTCGATGTCCGCGCCATGGACGGCCAGCAGGTGGCACATCCAGGGCACGGCTTCCTCACTGGAGCGCCGTCTGCGGGTGCAGACGATGGCCTGCAGCGCCGGCAGCAGTTCGGTCTGTACGAACAGGTTGCTGAAGGCCGGGTGAAGGGCATCACTGATTGCTGGCGCCAGTACCACCTCGGCGTAGGTGGTGATCTCCACGCTACGTCGTACGCGGCCGCGGTTGGTGATGTGCAGCCTGCGCAGTTCGATATCGTCTTCGGGGGACACGACGATCTCGGTGTGCGTATCGAAGTCGAGCTCGCGAACACGAAACTCGGCCCGGGCATCGCTGAAAATCGCCTCATGGCTTTCTGGCCGGTGCAGGGTCGGCTGGTGGGCCGAGGACCAGAATGTGCCGCTGCTGACATCGCGCAGGTAGCAGAACATGCCCCAATTGTCGCGGGTCGCGTCTTCATGCCAGCGGGTCACGGCGATGTCGTTGCAGCGGCTGTAACCGCCGCCGGCACTGCTGAGCATGACGTGGTAATGGCCGTTGGAGAGAAGCTGGACGGCGGGGCGCTTGCGCCCGGGATCGGCGAACACGCGCAGCCTGGTTTCCTGCGTTTGTGCGTCTTGCGCAGTGGCCAGCGCCTGGGCTGCATGCAGATAGGGCGCGGCGGTTTTCGGTACGCGTTCCTGCAGCAGCAAGACCGTCGCCTGGAATGCCGGGATCGATTCGAAACGACGCTGCATGGGCCGGTTCAGCAGCAGGCTGGTCAAGGCCAGCAGGCTCATGCCCTGATGGTGCGCCATGAACGAGCGCACCAACGCATAGCGTTGGCCGCGTGGCAGGCGCGCCTCGGTATAGTCGACCGCTTCGTACAGGCCATAGCGGCCGGCCGCCCCCTGGGCAGCCAGGCGTTGCAGGTTGTGGCAGGCCGCTTGCGGCTCGACCATCAGCGCCAGGGCGCTGGCGTACGGCGCAATCACGGTATCCTCGGCCAACCCGCGCTTGAGGCCAAGGCCAGGAACACCGAATGCCCGATACTGATAATTGAAGTGAGCGTCGAGGGTGTTGTAACCCGACTCGGACACGCCCCAGGGGATGCCCAACTGGTTGCCGTGCTCGATCTGCAAGGCGACGGCCGCGCGGCAGGTCTGCTCCAGCAGCGTACCTTCATAGCTGGGCATGATCAGGTTTGGCATCAGGTACTCAAACATTGAGCCGGACCAGGAAAGCAGTACCGGCACCCCACGATTGTTGCTGAGCAAGCGTCCAAGGGTGAACCAGGCCTGTTGCGGCAGCTGGCCCTGGGCGATGACCACGAAATTGGTCAGGCGCACCTCTGACGCGAGCAGGTCGTAATAGCCGTTGTCCAGCCGGCGTTCGTCGGCGTTGTAGCCTATCGAGAAGAGGTCGCGTTGAGCATCGTAGAGGAACGTGAAGTCCATGCTGGCCAATGACGCCGACAACTCGGCCATATGCTCAAGGTGGCTGATTCGTGCCCGAGCCAGGCGTTGTACCGTCTGCACTTGCGCCTGATCGGCGGGCAGCCACAGCGTGCAATCGAGCTCGGCCATTTGCCGCAGGCTGATTGTCGGTGTCGGCGCCTTGGCCTGGGCAGGTGCCGGCGGCAGCTCGAAGCGCAGTCGTTCTGCCCGCAGATCCGCGCACTGCGCCTGTAATGCCTGCAGCCAGTAGTGGGCTTCTTCAGCAGAGGTGGCTGCAGTGTCGATTGCCAGGGCATCCGCCAGATCGAGCAATTGCAGAAGGTTGTCCGGGATCGCCGACTCCACCTTCGCGCGCAGTTCAATCACGGCACGGTCATCGAGGTCCGCGTCCTGTAGCGCCTGCTGCAGCACATCCAGGGTGTCGCCCAGACCACCAAGAGTGCGTTGATCGAACAGAGGCGTGTCGACCAAGCCCAGCAGCCCCGGCCGCAGGGTGAGCAGCATGCCCGCCAGGTTGCCGCTGTCCACGGTGGATATATACCGAGGCGCCATCGGCTGCAGTGTCCCGGTGTCGTACCAGTTGTAGAAGTGCCCATGCTGACGCTCCAGGCCGGCCATGCACTCAAGCGTTGCATTGATGCGTTCCAGCAAGCGGCCGGTGCTCAAATAGCCGAAATCGTGGGCCGCCAGGTGCGAGAGCAAGGCCATGCCCATGTTGGTCGGTGAGGTCCGGTGGGCAATGGTTGGCGTGGGTATCTCCTGGACGTTGTCCGGCGGCAACCAGTTGTCCTCAGGGCCCATGTAGCGATCGAAGAACGCCCAGGTCTGGCGTGACAGCATGCGCAGGAAACGCAGGTCTTGAATTGACGGATCGAACCCCGCCGGTGTTGTCGGCAGGCTGATCCACCAGGCAATCGCCGGGCTCGCCAGCCACACCAGCAGCAAAGGTGCCGCCAGTGCGAGTACGGCGAGGGAGGGGAGCAGGGCAACGAATAGAAGCAGCGCAAGCGCAGGGGCAATCCACATGCCTTTATACATGCCGGACAACGTGTTGCTGCTGGAGCGCTCCACCTCACGAGAAGGTTGCCATTGCAGCAGGCGGCGTTTGCTGATGAGCATGCGCCACAGTGAGCGGCCAATCGCATCGAAGCTCAACAACGCATCGGAGGGCAACCAGACAATCGACAACAGCGCACGCATGAAATGCTGGCCCGAGGTCCGTAATGCCGCGCTCAGGTGTTGCCCCCATGGAATATCGGCAGCTTTCTGTACCAACGCCAGTACCGACTGCAGTAAGGGCTGGAGAAATACCAGGATGACCACCGCCAATGTCCAGGAGACGGCCTCGTTCGACCCCAGCCAGCCCCACGCCAGCATGGCCAGAAAGGCGCCCGGCTCCAGGCTGCGGCGCAGATTGTCAAAAATCTTCCAGCGGGCCAGATTGCTGAGGCGATTGGGCGCAAATCCTCCCTGGGGTTTCGGTGCCCATGGCAAGGCCCAGTACAGCACCTGCCAGTCTCCGCGAATCCAGCGGTGTCGGCGTTTGGCATCGGCGCTGTAGCGCGATGGGTATTCTTCATACAGTTGTACATCGCTGAGCAGCCCGCAACGGGCGTAGCAGCCTTCGATCAAGTCATGGCTGAGGATACGGTTGTCGGGCAGGCAGCCTTCGAGTGCCTGTTCGAAGGCGTCGACGGCATAGATGCCCTTGCCGATGAAGGAACCATTCTGGAACAGATCTTGATAAACATCGGAGACGGCGCGGGTATAGGGGTCGATCCCCGCATCGCTGCCAAACAGGCGGGCGTAGGTCGAGCGTGCCGTGCTCGGCAGGCTGATGCCCACGCGTGGCTGGAGGATGGCGTAACCGCTGACGATCTTGCCGCTCTGTTCATCGAATACCGGATGGTTGAGCGGGTGCATCATGGTACCGATGCACTGACGCGCGACGTCCCGTGGCAGCAAGGTATCGGTGTCCAGGGTGATGACGAAGCGCACCGATCTCAGTGGCGCGACATCACCGACGATCAATGCAAAGCGCTCTTGCCCCTTGCCACGCAGCAACGCGTTGAGCTCGGCGAGCTTGCCACGCTTGCGCTCATGCCCCATCCATACCCGCTCGGTAGAGCTCCAGTGCCTGGGCCTGTGCAGCAGGAAGAACCGGTCGTCCTGGCCATCGGCATATTTGTGGTTGAGCGCCTCGATCAGTTGACGCGCCAGTGCGAGCAGTTCGGCGTCCTCGGGCATCACCTCGGCAGGGGCGTCCATGAAGTCACTGAGCAGCGCAAAATGCAGGTTGGCATCGCGGTTGGCCAGGAATCGCACTTCCAGGCCTTCGGCCAGGGCCTCGATGTCGGGGGCGTTGGCAAACAGCGTAGGCACCGCCACCAGTGTCCGCGCCTCGGCCGGTATGCCCTCGCTGTAATCCAGGCGGGGCAGTAGCGACGGGGCTACCGTGAGGGTCACCAGCCAGTTGACCAGCCCTATCGCCAGGCGGCTGGTCATCAATAGTGCGGGCACGGCGAGCAGCACCAGGCACCAGGCTGGCGTGCCGCTGTGATAGGCGCTGCTGAGAAATGGCCAGGCCAGCAGCAGTGTCAGCAGCAATCCAGGGCACAGGTAGAACTTCAACGGGGCGCTCTGCAGCAGCCGCTTCCAGCGTTGGAGCAGCGGCACGCTGGCGTGCAGTGCCTGCTCCAGGCTGAGCAACCCGTCAGCCACCAGGTAATAGCCCACGTGCCCGCTCAAATGGCCCGCGGTCTGTGGGGTGCTGGCCTTTTCGATGGCAGCTTCTGCCACCTTGGTTTCAGACTGCACGCAATGCCGGGAGAGGCGTTCGACCACATGACGGTAACGATCGCGGGTGGCAAAGTCCATGTTGGCGTAGATGCCTGCCGGGTCCGTGCACAATACCTGTTCGACATGACTGAGCAGCTCGACGAACTCGCGCCAGTCGGTCGCCGCCAGCAAGCGCAAGCTGGCGATGCTGTTGCTGATGGACACCTGGTCACCGGATTGCTGCTGGGCATCCATTTGCACCAGGCGTTCGACGGTAAGGCCGGACTCACCGAGCGTCTGTTCTATCCACGCCAGGGGCAATATCAGCGCGGCGCTTTGCCCATGCAGGCGGCGGGCCAGTTCTGCAACGAATGAAGGGGTCATCGGCGGTGCCGATCGCGCCATGTCGGCCACGGTCAAGACCACGCTCTTGGCGTCGCGCTCGGCCATTTCGATCAATCGATCGGCCCAGTCATCGGCAAGGTTACGGTCGTCCCGGTTGGCCATGACCCGGGATGCTACGCGACGCAGGTTCTCGATCAGCGCCAGGCGCAGCATGATCGGGATGGCCCATAGTTCGCCCAGGGCCAACGGCGTGATGGTCTGATAAGAGGCGATGAAACAATCCAGGCTTGGCGCGTCGACCCGGCCATCGCCGTGAGCGATGGTTTCCAGGGCGATGTCATAGACCCGCGGCAGGCCTGCCGAAGGGCCTTCGGCCAGGCGTGGCAGCTCGCGGCTATAGCCGTCGGGCAGGTGGGTCCTGGCGGTGCGGATGTTTTCTTCGATGAGGTAGAAGTTGTCCAGCAACCATTCCGCCGCCGGGGTAGGGCGGCGGCTGGACAGTTGCACGGTCTTGAGCGCTGCGCAGCTACGTTCCAGCAGCAGCTGGTTGTCCGTCAGGCGGCCGAGCAAGGCGTCCTTTCTGGAGAGACGCCCGAGCACATGTTGGTGAGCCAGTACGATACCGTGGTCGGCCATCTGCTGCGCATTGAACAGGTCAGAGCGCAGGATGGGCTCGTACTCGAATTTGTGCCGCGCGGCACTCCACCTGGCCCAGATGGCCGGTGAGCGCCAAAGGCTGGACAGTGTGCGAGTCAGGATATTTTCCATGAAATCCTTCGTACGATCCGCGCAGGGCAGGTCGCATGTGGAATGAAGGCGGTTCTACGCCAGGCTAGGTGTGCGGGCATTGCGCCGCCGGGCGCAGCATTCCACTGACGAGTCTGGGTTATTCAGGAGGATGAAGTCTGTTCGGTAGCGAACATAGGCAGCGCTGGAGGCAGGTATCTTCAATTGCGATACCTCATAACGAGGCACGCGATTGGCGTGTGCCGTACAGGGATCATTAATGTTGCCATTTGCCCAATCCATCGATTTGGAACGGAAGTCATATGCGGTATCGACGTCTTGACCTGAACCTGCTGGTGGCCCTGGACGCCTTGCTGAGCGAATGCAGCGTCAGCAGGGCCGCTGAACGATTGTGCCTGGGCCAGTCAGCGACCAGTTCGGCACTTGGCCGCTTGCGCGAGCATTTCAATGATCCGTTGCTGGTTCAGGTCGGGCGGCGGCTGGAGCCCACTGCCTTGGGGCTTGAGTTGTTGCCCAAGGTGCATGAAGCCCTGGCCCTGACGCGGGAGATCATCGATGCGCCGGTGAGTTTCGACCCGGGCACCTGTACTCGGCAATTTACCCTGGTGGCCTCCGACTACGTGGCCGGGGTGCTGTTGCCAGCGGTCAGTCTTGAGTTGGCGCGCGTCGCGCCGGGTGTGCGTTTGACCTTGCGGGACTTGCCCGTGCCGCGCGATGGTGACGTGGTCAGCGAAGCGCTCGACTATCGTCGCAGTGATTGTGTGATTGTGCCGCAGCGCCGCTTGAATCCTGCTTACCCCCATGTGCCGTTGATGAGTGACCAGCTGTGTTGCATCGTCTGCGCGCAGCATCCGCAATTCGCCGAGGGTTTGAGCCTGACCCACTATTGCGCCGCCGAACATGTGGTCCGTGAGTTTGCCGATGGCAGAAACCTGGCGATGGATGCCATGCACCTTCATGAGTTGGGCGTTCATCGGCGAGTGGCAGTGGCCCTTGAAAGCTTTGCGTTGATGCCGGAGTTCATCGTCGGTACCGCGCGAATCGCCACTGTGTTTCGCCGGCAAGCGCAGCGTTTTGCCCAGCGTTACCCGCTGCGCATTCACCCCGCACCGCTGGCCTTTCCCGAGGCCATGCAGGTTCTGCAATGGCACCCGTATCAGGAGCGAGATCCGGCGCTGATGTGGTTTCGCGGCCTGTTGTTGGAGCAGGCCGCATCGCTTGATCACCCCGCCGGCTGATCGCCGGTATCGGCCACCAGACCGGCCTCGTCGATTGCCTGCACGGCGCAGCGTTCGTCATTGTCCGAGGTGTCGCCGCTGATGCCGATCGCACCCAGAATCACCCCCTCGGTATTGCGAATCAGCACACCGCCCGCCACCGGAATGACTTCGCCACCGGTCAAGCTGTTGATCGCATCGAAGAACGCCGGCATGGCCTGCGCACGTCGTGCCAGTTCGCGACCGCCAAAGCCCATACCCAGGCAGCCGCGGGCTTTGCCGGTAGCGATTTGCGGGCGAAGGAAACTGGCCTGTTCATCGCGCAGGACCGCCAGTGGATGACCCGCCGCATCCAGAACGACGGCGGCCAGGGGTTTGATCCCGGTTTCTTGAGCGATCCGGATCGCGCTGCTCGCGATGTGGTTGGCCGTGAGCAGATCGAGCTTGTGCATGGTATCGATCCTCATACGGCCCACTTGCCCAATTGGGCAACACGGTCGCGGGTATAGAGATCCGTCCACTTCAACGAGTTGAAATCGGACACTTGCTTGGAGTTGTAGGGGCTGCGTTCCGTGCGCACCGGCTGACCGGCCTTGTACACGGCCTTGAGGCGCGAGCGGTCCTGGAGGATGCGGATGTCGTGCAACGGCGAGCCGTCGACCAACAGGAAGTCCGCCTGCTTGCCCACTTCCAGGGAGCCGATGGTCTCACCGCGCGGCATGCAGCGCGCACCGACGGCCGTGGCGGCATACAAGGCTTCGGCGGGCGTGAAGCCCAGGCGCGTGACCAGCAGTTCCAGCTCGCGAGCGTGCCACTCGCCGTAAGGCGTCACGGCAAAACCGCTGTCGCTGCCACAGGCGAAAGGCACGCCAGCGGCCTTGGCGCGCTTGAGCACCGCCGAACCGACTTCCAGCGTACGCGCGCAGTAACCGGCGTAGCCGGTGCTGATGGCCGGGTCGTGGGGCTGACAAAAGTCCACGGTGTTCTGCGGGAAGGTCATGGTTGGTGCGAGGATACTGCCGGCTTCGAGCAAGGCCTCGATACAGGCGTCGTCCATGTAAAAGGCGTGGAACACTAGATCGACCCCGGCGCGTGCGGCGTACATCACCGCCTCACGACCATAGGCATGGGTCGCCACTTTGCAGCCCAGTCGATGGGCTTCTTCGACCATCTCATAAGTTTCTTCGGCGGTGAACGCCGCGATGATTTCGCCGTTCGGGCGGCGGTGGGTACCGTCCATGGCGATCTTGATCAGGTCGACGCCATCCTTCGCCTGCTTGCGGATTTCGGCCAATGCTTCGCTGCGGCTGGTGACCAGGCGCGCGGTGAAATATTCCGGCGCACCGACGCGGCTGGGAAACCAGTCGTTGAGGCTCTGCCGATTGGTGATGACCCGGCTGCTGGCGGCGATGCGCGGGCCCTCGAACAGCCCCGCAGTGATCGCATTGCGCACCGCGATGCTGAGCTGGCCGCTATCGCCCGGGCAAACCATGCTGGTCACGCCAGCAGCCAGCACATGCTGGGCGAAGAACATGCCGCGCAGCGCGCGGAATTCGTCACTGGTCCAGATATCGATGTCTTCTTCGCTCTGCGCGTTGCCGAAGGCCAGATGGGTATGCACGTCCACCAGACCCGGCATGACAAAGTTATCGCCGGCGTCCAGAACGCTGTCACCCGGTTGTGGCTGCGGTGCCAGGGCCGTCGGGCCGACATACGTCAGCAGGCCGTTTTCCACGATCAGCGTCTGCTGTTGACGGGTTTGCAGGCCAGTACCGTCGAACAGGGTCTGGCATTTGAGGTGCAGGGCATTCATGGCGTTTTTCACTTTGCTGATTGTTATGCAAAGCGAGGCTAGGGCGCCGCCATGGATGCCACCAGCAACTTGCATCAATGCCCGCGTATTGATGGCGTCGATAGGTGCTCAATCCGCGGCGGCCTGACAGCCGACCTGGCTTTGGCAGATGTCCCCAATCCCCTATGGGAGCGGGCTTGCCCGCGATGGTCGTTAACGATAACGCGGGTTGTCTGAAAGAACGCGTCGCCCAGGCGTTTTTCGCGAGCAGGCTCGCTCGCACAATTGACCGCGTTCCCCTTTAGGAGCTGTCGAGTGCAACGAGGCTGCGATCTTTTGATTGTTCAAAGCAAGATCGCAGCCTGCGGCAGCCCCTACAGGCCGCCTTGTTTTTGCCAACAGCAGCGGTGGCCGGTCAAGCCGTATGGCCACCCAGGGTTTCGGCGATCCAGTCGGCGATGTAGTGCCCTGCGTTGATGCTGTTATCGAAGCTGGAATGCTGCACGCCACCTTCGCGTTCGGTGAAGATCTTCAGTTCCCGCTTGGGGCTGTTGACCAGTTGCTCGTAAGTACGCTGTGCCCACTTCAGCGGAATCTGTGAGTCCTTTTCACCATGAGTCACCAGGAAAGGCACCTTGATGCGATCCAACACACCGTCCAGATGTACGTTCTCGGCGATCGCCATGAACTCATCCATGTCTTTTGCACCCCACACCCACTGCACGTGCGCCCAGTAGTGCGGTACCGGGAAGCTGCCTTCTTTTTCCAGGCGACGCTTTTGTACATCGCGCCAGTCATGGTTCGCGCCCCACACCACACCGCAGGCAAACCGCGGCTCGAAGGCCACTGCGCGCGGGCAGTAATAACCGCCGAGTGAGACGCCCTCCAGGCCGATGCGCTGGGCATCCACATCGCTTCGGGTTTCCAGCCAGTCGACCACGCGGCTGGCCCAGTGCTCGCTGTCGAAACGGGCAATCAGGTGATGCAGGCGCAGTGCTTCACCCGTTCCAGGCTGGTCAATGATCAGTGAAGAGATGCCGCGTTTTGCCAGCCAGGCCGGCAGGCCGACGCGGTATTTCATTTCCTTGGTCGAATCCAGTCCGTTGACCTGCACCAGGATCGGCGCCGGGCCGGTCACGCCTTCGGCACGCACCAGCAAACCGGAAATATGCTTGCCCTCGTAGGGGATTTCAACGCGTTCGCAGTTCTCCCGCGACAGTTCGATACCGCGTTTGAAGGTCTGCAAAAAGCGCTGGTACAGCTCGCTGCGACCCGGCGCGCCATGGGCCTGCAAGCGCTCGCAGGTGAGGTAATAGGTGGCGGCGCGGTTGTACTTTTCGCCGGCGGACAGCAGCCGGCCATTGCCTTCGTCTTCCTCGGCCAGGCCACAGAGTTTGTCGGCCATCTTCGCCCAGGTTTCGCGGAACGCCTTGGTGCCAGCGGCGTCAGGCTGCTGGGCGGCTTCCTGCAGTGGCGCGCACATCTCTTCGATTTCGCCCATGCGGGCGCCCATTTCGATGGCCAGGTCGACAGAGAGATTCCACACGTAGTTGGTCGGGAAATAACGGAACATGATTGTTGTTGTCCTTGTGGTTGCCTTGAGCGTTCCCAAGGCACGTTAAGGACGCCCCGGTTAATTGACCAATCGCGACTCGGGATGAGAGGTATCGCGAGCGGCGATATGATCGCGGTCCAGATGCTGGATGAATTCGCTGATGCGCTCGCGCAGCCAGCGGTGCATCGAATCGCCGTCCACGCTGCGGTGCCAGAGCATGACCTCGCGCATGACCGGAATCTTCACCGGTGGATTGAGGATGCGCAGCGGCAGGTGCTCGGCATACAACCGCGCCAGGCGCTGGTGCATGGTGGCGATGCGTTGGGTGCCAACTACCAGCTGCGGCAGGGTATTGAAGTCGTTGGTGATGACTTCGATACGGCGGTTGAAACCGTACTGGTTCATGAACCACTCTTCGATGCTCAAGTGCCGCGTGCGACCAAAACCGACGGAGACATGGCCCATGTCCATGTACTGCTCGAGGGTCAGGCTGTCGCCGACCCGGGTGTTGCCGTCCCACACCACGCAAACGTGTTCTTCCTCGAACAGCAGCTTGTGGGGGTGGCCGTCGATGATGTAGCGCTCAGGCACGATCATCAGGTCGACCTCGCCGCGAATCAGCAACTCACCGGAATTGTCGCCGGGGCCAAGCATCTCGAAGGTGATGTTCGGGGCTTCCTGATGGATCTTTTGAATCACCTGGGCAAACAGCACGCTGATCAGGTAATCCGAAGTCACCAGGCGGAAGTGGCGTTTGCTGGTGGTAGGGTCGAACACCGGCTTGGCGGTGATCGAGGATTGAATCGTCAGCAGTACTTCACGGATCGGTTTGGCGAGCTCCTGGGCATAGGGCGTGGGTTGCATCTTGCGCCCGACCTGCACCAGCAGTTCGTCTTCGAAATAACTGCGCAGACGCCCGAGCACGCCACTGGTTGCAGACTGCGTCATGTGCAGGCGTTCGGCGGCACGAGTGATGTTCTGCTCTTCGAGCAACACATCGAGTGCCACCAGCAGATTGAGATCCAGGTGGTTGAAACGCATCGGGCAAGTCCGCTGTTGTATTTATTTTCACGATACATTCCGGTGAATTCATCGTCCCGTCAACCCCGTCTTGACGTCGTCATCCCGCGCACTCAGGTATCGCGTTTGCCGATAGGTCGCATCCCCACTCGCGATTAGTCAGCTGCCACACCGCACGTCAATCTTCGCCGCAGTCGGACCTCTGGCCGACACCACCACCGGATTCCATGTATCGCCGATCGGCCTTGTCGAGCGCTCGGCAGCAGTCTCCGGATCATAATTTCAACGGAGTGGTAGCCATGAACATCATTGGCCTTGATGCCCTGATCTTTGGCGTCGATGACATCCAAGCCTGTACCGATTGCCTGCGTGACTACGGCCTTGCGCCGATTGACGTCGACAGCCATGGCGGGCGCTTCGAAGCACTGGACGGCACGGCCGTGATCATTCGCCGTGCGGACGATCCGACCTTGCCGGCTGCCATCGGCCCGGCACCGTCGATTCGCGAAACCGTCTACGGGGTTGCCAGCGCGGCTGACCTGGACGCCATCGAAGACGAATTGGCCCGAGACCGTCAGGTCTCCCGGGAAAACGGCGTGCTGCACAGCGTCGACGACATGGGCTTCGCGATCGCTTTCCAGGTGACCGTGCGCAAGGCGTACAACGCCCCGGAGGACCTCACCAACGCCGCCGGCCATGCGCCGCAACGCCCGCTGAATCAGCCTGGCATTACTTTGGACATGAGCGCCGTGCCGCGCACCTTGTCCCACGTGGTGTATTTCGTCCCCGATGCGGCCAGGGCCGAAGCGTTCTATGCCGAACGCCTGGGCTTTCGGACCACGGACACCTTTATCGGCGCCGGGCCGTTCATGCGCCCGGCCGGTTCCGATGATCACCATTGCCTGTTCATGATCCAGACCCCGCCGCACATGAAGGGCTGCGAGCACTTCACGTTTCACATGGGCAGTGGCACCGAAGTGCTGTTGGCCGGCACGCGTTTCGAGCAAAAGGGCTGGACCAGTTTCTGGGGACCTGGCCGTCACCTCTTTGGCTCCAACTGGTTCTGGTACTTCAACAGTCCGCTGGGTTGCCACATCGAATACGACGCCGACATGGACAAACACGATGACGCCTGGGAGGCCCGTCGCGCGCCGTTGGCGGCGGATAACTCGCAGCTGTTCCTGTTCAACTCGAAAGCAAAATGGGCACCCGGCGGCCCGCCACCCAAGCAGGGTTGAGTGCGGATCTCAGCCATGAGCCACAGCGATTTTCCCCTGTGCCGGATGGATGAACTGGTGGAAGGGCAGGCGCGCGGGTTCGATCCATTCCAGCGCGGCAGGGACAGTGTTTTTGCCCTGGTGCACGAGGGACAGCTGCGGATCTATCGCAACAGTTGCCCGCATCTGAACGTACGCCTGGAGTACCGCAAGGACCGTTTTTTATCCGCCGACGGCCAGTTGATCGTCTGTTACGCCCACGGTGCGCAGTTCCTGCCGAGCACGGGTGAATGCGTCTACGGCCCCTGTCTGGGCCAGAAGCTGGAGGCGTTGCCGTGGCGTGTGGAAGAGGGCTGGCTGGTGCTGCAAATGCCCGGCATTCGGGTAGCGCCGCCCGCCGTCGAGGTATCGCGTTTGGAGATACATCGCATCCCTACTCGCGATTAGTCAAATTCCTGCTTTGTCGGGAAGCTGGACCCAACGACGCAGTGCCCGGCGCTGCATCGAATCACAAGAATAAAAGTGAGAAAGCCATGAGTGCAGTGAACAAAGTTCTGATCGTGGGCGGTGGCATTGGTGGCTTGTGTGCGGCCATCGCACTGCGGCGCAAGGGCATTGAAGTCGATCTGGTCGAGCTCAAGTCAGAGTGGACGGTGTACGGCGTCGGGATCATCCAGCAAAGCAACGTGGTCCGCGAGATGGCCAAGCTGGGTGTGCTGGACGGTTATCTCGATGCGGCGTATGCCTTTGAAGACGTCGCCATTTATGGCCCGGCCGGTCAGCAACTGGCGCGCATCCCGGGTCAACGCCTGGCTGGGCCTGCGTACCCGGCCAACGTCGGCATCTCGCGCCTGGCGCTGCACAAGGTCCTCAGCGAAACGGCCCTGGAACTGGGCGCCCAGGTACGCCTGGGCCTCAGCGTGGAATCCCTGGACGACAACGGCGACAACGTCGATGTGCTGTTCACCGATGGCAGCAGCGCTGTCTATGACCTGGTGATCGGCGCCGACGGATTGTTCTCCAAGGTTCGCGATTTGCTCTTCGGCGACATCTACACGCCTCGGTTCACCGGGCAGTCGGTGTGGCGCTATAACTTTCCGCGCGCGCCGCAAATCGACCACCTCGCCAACTACCAGAGTGCCGAAGGCAATGCCGGCCTGGTGCCGCTGGCCGGTGACCTGATGTACCTGTTCCTCACGTCCCACGAGCCGTCCAACCCGTGGATGGACCCCGCGACCCTAGCTGAGCAGATGCGTCAGCGCTTGCAGGGTTTTACCGGCCTCATCGGTGAGCTGCGCGAACAAATCACCGACAGCAGCCAGGTGGTCTACAAGCCGATGGAAGTGGTCTTCGTCGACGAACCCTGGTATCGCGGCCGCGTGCTGCTGATCGGCGACGCCGCCCACGCGACCACGCCGCACCTCGGCCAGGGGGCCGGCATGGCCATTGAAGATGCCATCGTGCTCAGTGAAGAACTGACCCGCGACGGCAGCGTCGAGCAACAGCTGCAACGCTTCATGGCTCGCCGTTTCGAGCGCTGCAAATACATCAGCGAAAGCTCGGTGCTGGCCGGCGACAAGGAAATGCAGCACGACCGCGAGTTCGACCGCATTGGCCTGGTCAAACAGATGCTCGCGCTGACGGCCGAGCCCATCTGATTCACCCACAGCAGTTACCACTATAAAAACAAGAGGTTAACGCGATGGTTAGTTCCACGACTGCGACGCTTGCGCGCCGCCCGGTCAGCACGTCTGCACCCTTTGCTTTCAGTCTGGCCGCGGCGTTGGTGCTGTGCAGCCAAGTGGCCCAGGCCTTTTCGGTGGATACCGGCAATCCGGATTTCAACCTGCGTTGGGACAACACGGTCAAATACAGCGCCGCCTGGCGCACTCAGAATCCCAGCAGCAAACTGACCGAGGGCCAGGTGGCACTCAACCAGGACGACGGCGACCGGGCCTTCAAGAAGGGCTTGATCTCCAACCGCACGGACATCCTTTCCGAGCTGGACATGTCGTTCAAAAACGTCGGCGCGCGCCTCAGTGGCGCCGCCTGGTACGACACCGAATACCAGCAGGACAACGATAACGACGACCCGGCACGGGCCAACGCCCGTTCCGTGGCCTACGACGAATTCACCGACGACACGCGCCATCTGCATGGCGGTAAAGGCGAATTGCTCGACGCGTTCGTGTACTGGAATGGCGAGCTGGCCGATCACGCCACGTCCGTGCGCGCCGGGCGCCACGGCTTGATCTGGGGTGAGAGCCTGTTCTTCGGAGCTAACGGCATTGCTGGAGGCATGGCGCCGGTCGACGTGGTGAAGGCGCAGTCCGTACCCAACACCCAGTTCAAGGAAATCACCCGTCCGGTCAACCAGCTGTCGGGGACCTTTCAACTGACCGACGACGTGTCGCTCGGCGCCTTCTACCAGCTGGAATGGGAAGAGACCCGCCTGCCGGCTGCCGGCAGTTACTTCTCCACCAGCGACACCATTGGTGAAGGCAATGAGCGCTTAATCGTGGGGGCACCGTTTCCCGCGTTCCTCGGTGGCAACGCCAACAGCCCGGCGGCGTTCTTCCATGGCAATGACAAGGAAGCGAAAAGTTCGGGGCAGGGGGGCCTGCAGTTGAAGTACAGCGCAGAAACGGTCGAGTACGGCCTGTATGCGATCCAGTACCACGACAAAACCCCCAAGCTGTACCTCAAGCCCTCCACCGGCACACCGAACTTCAGCACTGGCCAGATCGGCGAATACTACTGGGTGTACCCGGAAGACATTCGCGCCTTTGGTACCAGTTTTTCCACCACGGTCGATGAATACAGCTTCGCCGGTGAAGCTTCGATGCGCTGGAACATGCCGCTGGTTTCCAACGGCCAGACTGTCCTGCCTGGCGTGGTTGCCGACAACGATGACGACGCCCTGTACGCGGTCGGCCGTACTGCCCACGTCAACCTCAACGTCCTGGCCTCGTTCGGGCCGAACTTCCTTGCCAGGGAATCGGGACTGGTCGGTGAGATCGCCTGGAACCGACTGCTGAGCGTCACCAAGAACCGCGCCGCCCTTGACCCCAATGCCACCGACGACGGCCTCGGCTTCAAGGTGGTCTACACCCCGACCTACCGCCAGTTTTTTTCCGGCATCGATATCAGCTTCCCTGTCGGCCTGAGCTATTTCCCGTTGGGCAAATCGGCCGTTGTCAGCTCCTTCGGCCCGGACAACGGCGGCGATATGAACATCGGTATCACCGCGACCTACCTGGATCGCGTCACCGCCGGCCTGACCTACACACATTACTACGGCGCCGAGGACACCAACCTCAACGCCGCCAGCCAGTTCAATTACAAGCAATCGCTGAAAGACCGGGACTACCTGGCTTTCTCCGTCAAGACCACGTTTTAAGAGGACTTGCGCATGACTCATAACAAAAAAACCGCAGCCTTCACCCTCAAGGCTCTGGGCTTTGCACTGCTCGGCAGCCTGGCGATCTGCAGCCAGATGACGCTGGCGGCGACGGCGGAAGACGCCGCCAAGCTGTCGAAGAACCTCACGCCGTTCGGTGCCGAGCGTGCCGGCAATGCCGACGGCTCCATTCCTGCCTGGGATGGTGGTTACACCAAGGTCGATCCTTCATTCAAGGAAGGCGGCAAGCGTTCCGATCCGTTCGCCGCTGACAAGCCGCTGTTCAGCATTACCTCGAAAAACCTTGCGCAATACGCCGGCAAACTCAGTGACGGCACCAAGGAAATGTTCAAGCGTTTCCCGGACACCTATCGCATCGATGTGTACCCGACCCGCCGCACAGCCGCCGCGCCGCAGTGGGTGTATGACAACACGCTGAAAAACGCCACCCGCGCCAAACTGGTCGACAGCAGCGCCGGCCCCGTCCCCGAAGGCGCCTTTGGCGGCATCCCGTTCCCGATCCCGCAGAACGGCGCCGAAGCCATGTGGAACCACGTGCTGAATTGGCGCGGTACCTCGGTGTCGATGCATTTTCGTCACTACCTGATGACCGCCGATGGCAAGCAGGTCATGACCACAGACGGCCAGGCCATCCAGGAGATGCCGTATTACTACCAGGACGGTTCGCCGGAGTCTTTTGCCGGTGACTACTGGCTGTTCCGTCTGCTCAACGTCGGGCCACCGTTGCGCGCCGGCGAGCAGATCATGGGTCGCACCAACATCAACGGCGACCTATCCCAGGCGCACGTTTACCTGACCGGGCAGCGCCGGGTGCGCAAGCTGCCGAATGCCTGCTGCGATACGCCGACACCGGCGACTGCCGGGGTGATGTCGTTCGACGAATTGAGCGTGTTCCAGGGCCGCATGGACCGCTTCAACTGGAAGCTGGTGGGCAAGCAGGAGATGTACATCCCCTACAACACCAACAAGGTGCAAACCGCCGCCAAACCTGAAGACCTGTTCCTCGCTCACCACATGAACCCGGACTACGTGCGCTGGGAATTGCACCGGGTGTGGGTGGTCGAGGCCGATCTGGCACCGGGCAAGCGTCACCAGTTGCCGAAGGGCCGCTACTACCTCGATGAAGACACCTGGCAAGCCATGCTGGGCGATCGCTGGGACGCCAACGGCCAACTGGCCAAGACCCTGTGGTCGTTGCCAGCGGTACTCCCGGACCTGCCCGCGCAAGCGCAATTGTCCTCGGGCTTCTACGACCTGACCTCCGGTGCCTGGTTTATCCAGAACGTCTACACCGGCCAGCCAGAGCAGTACGGCGTGGTGGATCGCTACCGGGCCTCCGAGTTTTCGCCGGCTGCGATGGCGGGTGCCGGGGTTCGTTGAGATAGACGGTGAGACAGGCGTTGATACAGACCGGATCGCGGCTCGCGCAGCGTGATCCGGTTTCAAACGGTTTTTCGAGGTCGGTATGAACAGATTCTGTCAGGTGGTTGGTCGACTGATGTGGCTTATGGCAGTGCCTGTGGCGTTGCCGTTGAGCCTGGCGCATGCCGAGGCGGTAGGCGACGCACTGAACACCCCGGCGATGCAGGCACCGCAAGCGAAATCCGCGGTACTGCTGGACCTGGCCCGTGCGGGTGCGCGGCTGGTGGCGGTGGGGGAGCGGGGCATCGTGCTGCTTTCCGATGACAACGGGGCAAGCTGGCGTCAGGCGCAGGTGCCGGTGTCGGTCAGCCTGTCGGCCGTGCAGTTTGTCGATGCCAACACCGGCTGGGCGGTCGGGCACGCCGGTGTCGTGCTGGTTTCCCGCGACGGTGGTGAACACTGGAGCGTGCAACTGGACGGCTTGCGTGCTGCGCAACTTGAGTTGGCCGCCGCCAAAAAGCAACTGCCTTCTGCCAACGACCAGGATGCCGCCGCCGCGCGTGTGCAGATGGCGGAACGGCTTGCCGGGGAGGGCGCAGACAAGCCGTTTCTCGCCCTGCAATTCGTCGATGGCCAACACGGCCTGATCGTGGGGGCGTACGGCCTGGCTTTTCGCACCGAAGATGGCGGCGCTACCTGGCAATCCATCATGGGGCAAATCGACAACCCGATGGGCGCGCACCTGTCCGCCATCGCTCAACAGGGAGAGCACTGGTTCCTGGCCGGCGAGCAGGGCTACCTCGCTCGCTCGAACGATGGCGGCAAGTCATTCATGCAGCTGGAAAGCCCTTACACGGGGAGCTTTTTCACCCTGCAAGTGCGCGATGACGGTGTCTTGCTGGTGGCCGGCTTGAAGGGCAATGCGTTTGCCTCCAGCGACCTGGGCGAGCGCTTCCAGCCTGCGCGGGTGTCGATGCCGGTGTCTTTCAGCGATGCGATCCGCACCGATGACGGCCAGTTGCTGCTGGTCAATCAGAGCGGTGCCTTGTTTCGCACCAACAACCAGCCCGGCGCATTGCTCCAGCCCTACGGCAAACCGCTTGGCAAGCCCGTTGCCAGTGTTATCCAGGCCGCCGATGGCAGCCTGACGCTGGCTGGTTTCACTGGGTTGACGCGCGTATCGCCGTCAATCGCTACCGCTTCGGAGTGAGGTTATGAAGTCTTTCGACAACGCCACGGCAAGCCTGGCGAGTTTCGATCCACGCTCCGGTTCAGTGGTGGAACGCACACTGTTCAACCACCGCCTGTGGGTGCTGTTGGTGTGTGTGCTGACCACCCTGGTGCTCGGGTATCAAGCCACCCGCATCGAGCTCAATGCCAGCTTCGAAAAGATGATCCCCACACAGCAGCCCTACATTGCCAACTACCTTGAGCACCAGAAACAGCTCACGGGTCTGGGCAACGCCCTGCGCATTGTGGTGGCCAACCGGCACGGCGATATCTACGACGCCGAGTACCTCAAGACCCTGCAGGCCATGAACGACAGACTCTATCTGCTGCCGGGTGTCGACCGGGCCTACATGAAGTCGCTCTGGACACCCGCCACGCGCTGGGTCGCCGTAACCGAAGACGGCCTCGACGGCGGCCCGGTGATCCCGGATGACTACAGCGGCACTGCCGCCAACCTCGATGCACTGCGGCGCAATGTGCAGCGCTCCAATGAACTCGGGCAGTTGGTGGCGTTCGACCAGACCTCGAGCATCATCTACGTGCCGTTGCTGGCCACCACCGCTGACGGCAAACCGCTGGATTACGCGGTGTTGTCCGAGCAACTGGAGACGCTGCGTAGCACCTATCAAAGCGCCAACATCGACATCCACATCACCGGTTTCGCGAAAAAGGTCGGCGACCTGATTGCCGGTCTGAAGCAGATCCTGCTGTTCTTCGCCGTCGCGATCCTGATCACCACCGCCGTGCTTTTCTGGTACACACGCTGCCTGCGCAGTACCGTGCTGGTGGTGCTGTGCTCGCTGGTGGCGGTGGTCTGGCAGCTCGGTTTGCTGCCATTGCTGGACTATCAACTGGATCCGTATTCGGTGCTGGTGCCGTTCCTGGTGTTTGCCATTGGCATGAGCCACGGCGCGCAGAAAATGAATGGCATCATGCAGGACATCGGTCGTGGCATGCACCGGGTGGTGGCTGCGCGCTTTACCTTTCGCCGATTGTTTCTCGCCGGGCTGACGGCGCTACTGTGCGATGCCGTGGGTTTTGCGGTGCTGATGCTGATCAAGATCCAGGTCATTCAAGACCTCGCGGTGATCGCCAGCATTGGCGTGGCGGTGTTGATCTTCACCAACCTGATCCTGTTGCCGGTGTTGCTCTCGTATGTCGGCGTCACGCCACGGGCGGCGCAACTGAGCCTCAAGAGCGAACAGGCCGAGCAAACGGGGCAGACGCGCCATGCCTTCTGGCGTTTTCTCGACCTGTTCACCCATCGGCGCTGGGCCAGCCTGTGCATCGCCATCAGCCTTGCGTTGGCCGCTGTGGGTTTTCTGGTCAGCCTGCAATTGAAAATCGGCGACCTCGACGCCGGCGCGCCGGAGTTGCGTGCGGACTCGCGCTACAACCAGGACGATGCCTTTCTGACCCGTCACTACGGCGCCAGCAGCGACCTGTTCGCGGTCATGGTGAAAACCCCTGCCAGCAGTTGCGCACGCTACGACATTCTCGCCAAGGTCGACGCCCTGGACTGGCAACTGCGTGCCTTGCCGGGCGTGGATTCGACCAACTCGCTGGCGTTGCTGAACCGACGCATGCTGGTCGGCCTCAGTGAAGGCAACCCGAAGTGGTATGAGCTGCAGAACAACCAGGCGATGCTCAACATGATCACCGCCAGCGCGCCACGCGGGTTGTACAACGAGGACTGCAGCCTGTTGACCCTGTACGCCTACCTCACCGACCACAAGGCCGAGACGCTCACCCGCCTGGTCGAGCACGTGGAAAAATTTGCCGCGGCGAACAACACAGGCGAAGTGCAATTCCTGCTGGCCGCCGGTAACGCCGGTATCGAGGCGGCGACCAATATCGTGGTCAAGCAAGCCAACCGCGAGATGCTCGTCTGGGTCTACGCCGCGGTAATTGTGTTGTGCCTGATCACCTTCCGCTCCTGGCGCGCGACGCTGTGCGCGGTGATTCCGCTGATGCTGACTTCGATCCTCTGCGAAGCCTTGATGGTCTGGCTGAACATCGGAGTGAAAGTCGCCACGCTGCCGGTGATCGCCTTGGGCGTGGGCATCGGTGTCGACTATGCGCTGTACGTGATGAGCATCCTCCTGGGGCATCTGCGCCAAGGTGCAAGCCTGTCCGATGCCTATTACCGCGCGCTGGTTTCCACCGGCAAGGTGGTGATGCTGACCGGCATCACCCTGGCCATCGGCGTCGCGACCTGGACGTTTTCACCGATCAAGTTCCAGGCCGACATGGGCGTGCTGCTGGCCTTCATGTTCGTCTGGAACATGGTCGGTGCATTGGTGTTGCTGCCGGCGCTGGCGTACTTCCTGTTACCCGCACGCAGCGAGGCGCAGGGTGCCGTCGTGCCGATGACGTCAGCCAACGTGGCGGGGTCTGAGTCAGTGGTTATTGCCGACGTTCATCAGCTGCGCATCAAGGAGCTTTGCCATGGTCGCTAATTCCCCCGTAGAAAAGGTCGCCCGACAAGCGGGCTTGGCGCAATCGCTGTTGTTGCTGCTGGGCAGCTGTTTGCCGGTGCTGGGCGCGGTGTTGCTGGCCCCGGTATTGCCACGGATGCAGGCACATTTTGCCGATGTGCCCGGCAGCGCCGTGCTGGTGCCTGTCGTGTTGACCTTGCCGGCATTGGTGATCGCCTTGCTGGCGCCGTTCGCCGGGCTGATCGCCGATCGCCTGGGGCGCAAGCCGTTGCTGCTGGCCAGCATGTTGCTGTACGTACTCTGCGGCGTGCTGCCGCTCTGGCTCGACTCGCTACCGGCGATCGTGCTGAGCCGTGCGGGCATCGGATTGGCCGAGGCGGGCATCATGACCTGCTGCACCACGCTGATGGGCGACTACTACAGCGGCGCCAAGCGTGAACGTCTGTTTGCCTTGCAGATGGTCGCCACGTCGTTGTCGGCGGCGGTGTTTATCGCGCTGGGTGGTTTCCTTGGGCAAAACGACTGGCGTACGCCGTTTGCGTTGTACGCCGTAGGCCTGGTTTTTCTGCCACTGATGGCCTGGAAGCTTTGGGAGCCGCAGGCTCGCCCGCAGCCTGAGCAACCAACGCAGCTTCTACCGGCAGGAAAGTTTCCCTGGCGCGCGCTCACGCCGATGTATGTGCTGTCGCTGTTGGCGGGCTTGAGCCTGTTCATCGTGCCGGTACAGGCCGGTTACCTGCTCAACCTGCTGCACGTGGATGCCCCGCAACAAATCGGCATGACCATGGGCGCCAATCAACTGGGCGTGCTCATCGGTGCGTTGAGTTTTCGTTTGTTCAGCGGGATGCGTGGGCAACACATGCTGCTGATCGCCTACGCGCTGGCGGGCATCGGCGGTTTGTTGATGGCGGGCGCCTTGAGCCATGTGCAGGTCGTGGTCGCAGTGATGATCAACGGCCTGGGCATCGGCCTGATGCTGCCGACGCTGATCACCTGGATCATGGCGCAAGTCAATTTCCATCAACGCGGGCGGGCGGCGGGGTGTTTTACCGCGGCCATCTTCGCCGGCGAATTTATCAGCCCCCTGGTGGTTCTCGGCGTGACCGGTGGCGTCGTCACCGCGCTACCCCATGCCTTGACCATTGTGGGTTCGCTGCAACTGTTGGTGGCAGTGTTTTGTCTGGCCGTGCCCCGCCTCGGTGGCCTGCTGCCCCACGCGAATGTTGTTGTCGGTAGCACCACCATCGGCGACGGAAACTGAACGAGGATTTTCCATGCAAGCGCTTCCTGAATTCAAACGAGTGGTCACCGGTCACGATCAACAGGGCCAGGCGATCGTCGCCAGCAACGGGCCAACGCCGAACGTGTTCCCGCTGGCGTCGGTGCCGGGCACTGTGTTTCATGAGCTGTGGAACAGCAGCACCAGCCCGGCGTTACTCGACAACGCCAGCGATCCCAGCAGCAAACCCTTGCAACTGAGCCCCGGGCCACAGGGCAGCGTGATTCGGGTGGTGGATATCCCACCGGACAGCGTGCAGAACCAGGTCAGCGCTGAAGAGGCCGCGGCAGCGTTCGCCGAAATTGGCCAGTCCCACGCCGGCACCGGCCAGGCCAACTCCAGGCACAAATTGATGCACCGCACCGAGACCCTCGACTACGGCATCGTCACCGAGGGGGAAGTGTGGCTGGTGCTGGATGAGCAGGAGGTGCACCTCAAGCGCGGCGACGTCGTGGTGCAACGCGGCACCAACCACGCCTGGAGCAACCGCACCGAAGCGATGGCGCGCATGGTCTTCATTCTGCTCGACGGGCGCTTCGCCGCTGAGTTGAGCCCTGAGCAAGGAGCATCGGCATGAAACTCGCCACCCTGAAAAACGCCAGTCGTGATGGTCAGCTCGTCGTGGTCTCGCGGGACCTCGCCTGGGCACTGGATGCCAGTTCCGTGGCGCCCACCTTGCAGCAGGCCATAGAAAACTGGAGCAGCAGCGAACCGCGCTTGCAGGCGCTGTCGCAGCAGTTGAATGCGGGCGCGGCGACGGATGCCTTTGCCTTCGACCCAGGCCAGGCCATGGCACCCTTGCCGCGCGCCTATCAGTGGTGTGACGGCTCGGCATTCCTCAGTCACGGTGCGCTGATGCAGAAAGCCTTCAACCTTGATCCCATCGACGGCGTCGAACACACGCCGCTGATGTACCAGGGTGCCGGTGACGATTTCATTGGCCCGCGCGACGACATTGCGCTGCCGAGCGAGAGCCAGGGCATCGACTTTGAAGGTGAGTTCGTGGTGCTGGTGGATGACGTACCGATGGGTTGCGACCCACAACAGGCGCTGCAGCACATCAAGCTGGTTCTGCAAATCAACGACGTCAGTTTGCGCGCCCTGGCCCCGCGGGAAATGCGCACGGGCTTCGGCTTCTTGCAGGCCAAGCCCTCATCCAGCTTCGCTCCGCTGGCCATTACCCCGGACGAGCTGGGCGATGCCTGGCATGACGGGCGGGTGCATCTGCCGTTGCAGGTGCACTGGAATGGCCAATGGTTCGGTCAGCCCCACGGCGGGCAGATGAACTTCGATTTTGGCCAGTTGATCGCCCATGCTGCACTGACTCGCAGGCTGCGCGCGGGCACGCTGATCGGCTCCGGTACGGTCTCGAATGCCGAGCGCAGTGCGGGCTCGGCCTGCATTGCCGAGCGTCGCGCGATCGAGATGATTGAACACGGTGCCGCACACACCGGCTTCATGCGCTTTGGTGACCGCGTGCACATGGATGTTCTGGACAGCGATGGCCAATCGTTGTTCGGCGCGATCGATCAATGTGTCGTTCAGGCCCGGGGCTGAGGAGCGGCTATGCGTGTGTTGATTACCGGTGCCAATGGTTTTGTCGGCCGTGAGCTGGTGCGTTGCCTGCTGGCGCGGGGCAGCTTGCGCGGGCAGGCCATTGGCTCGTTGCTGGTACTGGACAGAGACTTGCAGGGCTTGCCGGATGACGCCCGTCTGCGCCGCCATTTCGGCAGTGTGACCGATCCGGCCTTGATGCGCCGGGTGTTGGCCGACGGCATCGACGTGGTGTTCCATCTGGTCAGCATTCCCGGTGGCGCAGCAGAAGAACAGTACGAACTCGGTTACCAGGTCAACCTGCTGGCCAGCTTGGAATTGCTCAACCAGCTGCGCAACAGAACCCAGCCGCCGGTCCTGGTGTATGCCAGCAGCGTCGCGGTGTATGGGGGGCATCTGCCGGAACGAATGAACGAGGCTGCCGAGCTGCGCCCCGAACTGTCCTATGGCACGCACAAGGCCATGGTGGAAAGCGCCGTGAGCGACCTTGCCCGGCGGGGCGATTTGGACGGTCGTGTGTTGCGCCTGCCGGGCATCGTCGCCCGGCCCCGCGAGCCCAATGGCTTGCGGTCAGCATTCATGAGCGACCTGATGCGAGCCTTTGCTGAAGATGAATCCTATCGCTGCCCGGTCTCGCCGGAGGCGACGGCCTGGTGGATGTCGGCCCGCTGCTGTGTGAACAACCTGATCCACGCTGCAGAGCTGGATGACGCCGCGTTGGGCGCGCAACGAGTTTGGCAGTTGCCGGTGCTGCATTTGTCTATCGCCCAGGTGATCGACGCATTGGCCGAGCGCTACGGGCAGGAGCGCCGCAACCTGATCAGCTATGCGCCCGACGCCCGACTGGAAGCGTTGTTCGGGCGCATGCCGCCCCTGAAAACACCGCAAGCGCGCGCCGCCGGTTTCAGCCATGACCGCAATGCTGCCGCGCTGGTCCGCAATGCCCTGAGCCCCGCCGCCCCCCGACACTTGCCCCTGACCGGAGAGACCCTTCATGTCACAGCCAAACAAGCCTAAACGTCGTCTCGTCGACCTCTCGGTCACCCTCGACAACAACCCCTACACCGATCCGCCGCCGTTGCTGCCGAAGATCGACTACATGGATCACCAGCAAGGCTGGCCGGAAATGGCCGCGATGTTCCCCGGCCTGCAACTCGAACAGATGCCGGGCAACGAGTCCTGGGCCGCCGAACGACTGCAGATCACCACCCACAGCGGCACGCACATGGATGCGCCCTGGCATTACGCCTCGACCACCGACGGCGGTCAGCCGGCGTTTGGCATCGATGAGCTACCGCTGGACTGGTGCTTGCAACCGGGGGTGAAGCTGGACTTTCGGCACATGGCGGATGGTCATGTGGTGACGGCCGACGAGATCGAATCCGAGCTGGCGCGAATTGGCCATCCATTGCAGCCGCTGGACATCGTGCTGATCAACACCCGTGCCGGCGCATTGTTCGGCCAGCCGGGGTATCTGGATGCCGGCGTCGGCATCGGCCGTGAAGCCACGATGTACCTGCTCGAGCGCGGGGTGCGGGTGGTCGGCACCGATGCCTGGAGCTGGGACGCGCCCTTCAAGTACACCCGCGAACGTTTTGCCGCCGACGGCGATGCCTCGATCATTTGGGAAGGGCACAAGGCCGGACGCGATATAGGTTATGGGCAAATGGAAAAACTCGCCAACCTGGAAACCTTGCCGGCCAGTGGATTTTTGGTGTCGTGTTTCCCCTACAAGATCAAGCATGCTTCGGCCGGGTTTGTTCGTGCGGTGGCGATCTTCGAAGAGTAAGCCGCGCTGGAAACCCTCCTCGATCACACAATAAGAGAGAACACATGCCTCTATTGCGTCTGCCTCAAACCTTACTGGCGACCGCGTTGGCACTGGGCAGCAGCCTGGCCATGGCGGCCAGCGCTGACTCGGCAAAGCCCAATATCCTGCTGATCGTGGCCGATGACCTGGGGTATTCCGACCTGGGCAGCTACGGCGGCGATATCAATACGCCCACCCTCGATCAATTGGCCAGGGACGGTTTGCAATTCACCAACCTATACGCCGCGCCGACCTGTTCGATCACCCGCTCGATGCTGATGTCCGGCACCGACAACCACCTCGCCGGCCTCGGCACCATGGCGGAAGCCCTGCAACCCTTTCAACGGGGCAAACCGGGGTACGAGGGCTATCTGAACCAACGCGCCTACTCGATTGCCGAACTGCTGAAACAGGGCGGCTACAGCACCCTCATGGTCGGCAAATGGCACCTAGGCCTGGAGGCGGACCAGGGACCGGATCAACGGGGTTTCGAGCAGTCGTTTACCTTGCTCGAGGGCGGTGCGTCGCACTTCAAACCCGCCACTGTCGACCCGGCCAAGATCGAGCAGGTGCACTACCGCGAAAACGGCAAGGCCGTGGAGTTGCCGGAGAATTTCTATTCCTCGGACTTCTACACCAACAAGTTGATCAGCTACCTGCAAAACAGCCAGAAGGACGGCAAGCCGTTTTTCGCCTACGCGGCGTTCACCTCTCCGCACTGGCCGCTGCAAGCACCCAAGGAGTACCTGGACAAATACAAGGGGCGCTTCGATCAGGGTTATGACAGCGTACGGCTGGCGCGGATCGAGCGGATGAAAAAGCTCGGCCTGATGGCGAGCGATGCCCAGCCGGCAAAACCCTTGCCGGTGAATCCCAAGCTGCCGGGCTGGGAGCAACTGAGCCCCGAGCAGCAACAGGTCGAGGCGCGGAAGATGGAAATCTATGCCGCCATGGTCGACAACCTCGACCATAACATTGGCCGCCTGGTCGATTACCTGCGGCAAAGTGGACGGTACGACAACACCCTGATCGTGTTCATGTCGGACAACGGCGCGGCGGGGGAGAATCACGCGCAGTTCTATCCACCGGGCGCGCACACCGACAACAGCTACGCCAACCTCGGGCAGAAAGGTTCCCAGATCGACTATGGGCCGCGTTGGGCCGAGGTCAGCGCCGCACCGTTCCACCTGTTCAAAGGCACCACCGCGGAAGGCGGCATCAGGGTGCCGGCGATCGTTCAGTTGCCCAAGTCACTGCGTCGCCAGGGTGTGGAACGTGGCGTTGCGCGGGTGGATGACCTGGCGCCGACCTTCCTGGAGCTGGCGGGTATCGAAGCGCCAACGGACGTGGGTAAACACCCGATTACCGGCAAATCCATGCTGCCGATGCTCGCCGGTAAAGGCAGCCCGCACAGCAACGACAGCCTGGCCGGCGAGCTGTTCGGCAATGCCTATTATCGCGAGGGAAACCTGAAACTGCTGGGCATGCGCCCGCAAGCAGGCTTTGGCGATAACGCCCAGCCGCCGCAATGGCAATTGTTCGATCTGGCCCAGGACCGCGGCGAAACCACCGACCTGGCGGCCGCCCAACCCGAGACGGTGCAGCGGCTCAAGGCTGCCTGGTTGAAGTATGCCGAGCGGGTCGGTGTGGTGTTTCCAGCGCATTGACCGGGTTGCCCTCATGCACCCGTACGGATGCATGAGGGCAGACGCTTTTCCTGACGGTCAGCCAAGCTGTTGCAAAACGGCACGCTGAAAGCCTACTCGGGCTACCCCCCACGGTATGCCGACCACCAACGCCGACTTGCTCGCTTTCGTCAGGAGTCAAGTAGCTGCAGGGGCAGGTGCACACATCTGTAGGAGCCGGCTTGCCGGCGAAGGCGGTGTGTCAGATGAAGGAGATGTTAGCTGTGCCGGCCTCTTCGCTGGCAAGCCAGCTCCTACAGTTTTGTCGGGTGTTGCCGGGATTTGCGTCTGGCGGTGATCCCTTGTAGGAGCCGGCTTGCCGGCGAAGGCGGTGTGTCAGATGAAGGAGATGTTAGCTGTGCCGGCCTCTTCGCTGGCAAGCCAGCGCCTACAGTTTTGTCGGGTGTTGCCAGGAATTGCGCCTGGCGGTGATCCCCTGTAGGAGCCGGCTTGCCGGCGAAGGCGGTGTGTCAGATGAAGGAGATGTTAGCTGTGCCGGCCTCATCGCTGGCAAGCCAGCGCCTACAGGTTTGTCGGGTGTTGCCGGGAATTGCGTCTGGCGGTGATCCCTTGTAGGAGCCGGCTTGCCGGTGAAGGCGGTGTGTCAGATGAAGGAGATGTTAGCTGTGCCGGCCTCTTCGCTGGCAAGCCAGCTCACAGGTTTGTTGGCCCACTCACGGGCGGCCGAATACGCACTGGTACTTTTGAAATCCCGATCCAGGTAGAAATTGCGAGCAGCCAGGAGGCGCAGGCGGCCGCCATGCCCAGGCCGTAAAGCCAGGGGCATTCGATTCGGTTATGCATGTGAGGTGTCCTGTTCTTGTTCTTGTGGTTAGACGGGTCAGGCGTTGGTGGCGGTGCTCAGGTGCAGTAGCCGCTGCGGTTTCAACAGCCACACGGCGAGGGCGGCGAGGACGAAGGACAGGGCAAACAGCAGGTAAAGTTCGGCGGGCTCCCACTGGGCATCGATCAACCGGCCCGCCACCAGCGGCGAGAGGATCGCGCCGGCGCGGCCGATGCCGATGCCCCAACCCAGGCCGGTGACGCGCTGGATGGCGCTGTAGATGCTCGGGGTCAGGGCATAGAGCCCGGCGACGCAGCCGTTGACGAAGATGCCGATCAGCAGGACGAGGGCGAAGGCCAGGTTCAGGTGGATGGTGAACTGCACGAAGATGGCCAGCAGTACTGCGTTGATCACCAGGTAAGCCATCAGTACCCGGGACAGACGAAAGCGTGCCGCCAGCAGGACGATCAGCGAAGTGCCGAGAATGCCGCCGACGTTGAGTAGTACGCCACCGGTGATGCCCTGCGTATTCGACAAACCGGCCGCAACCAGCAGCCTCGGCGTCCAGCTCATGACGAAATAGAAGCCGAACATCACCAGGAAGAAGGCGCACCAGACCAGCAGGGTCGAACGCAGCAGGGCCGGCGAGAACAGCTCTGCAAAGGTCGCTCGCAGCGGCTGCCTGGCATCCTGCCGCACCTCGGGCAACCGCTCTAGCGAGATGATCGACACGCGTTTGAGCAGCACATTGATGCGTTCCAGTGCACGTCGGGGTTGGCGAGACAGCAGGAACGCCAGGGACTCGGGCAACCACAGTGCGAGGATCGGCAAGGTCAGCAGCGTCGTTACACCGCCGTAGAAGAACACTGAGCGCCAACCCAGGGACGGGATGATCTGTGCCGCGATGAGGCCGCCGATCGTGGCGCCCAGTGCATAGGCCGTGGATTGCAGACTGATGGCCAGGCTGCGCCACTTCTTGCTGGCGTACTCTCCGGCTATCACGTAGCTGCTGGCCAGGATGCCACCGATGCCAAGCCCGGTGATCAGGCGCAGTGCGGCGAGCATTTGCGGGGAGGTCGCCCTGGATGAGACCAGCATGCCCAGCCCGGCAATGCCGACACACAGCAGGATCAGCGGCCGTCGCCCGATGCGGTCGGCCCAGGGGGCGATAAACAGCGAGCCGATCGCCATGCCGACCAGCCCGGCGCTGAGCAGGTAGCCGAGGTGAATGCCGGTCAGGCCCCAGTCGGCGGAAATGGAAGCCGCGGTGAATGCCATCACCAATACATCGAAGCCATCGAGCATGTTGATCAGAAAGCAGAGCGCAATCACACCCCACTGGAAGCTGACCATGGGTTTTTCGTCCAGCTGTTGCCCAATCGACTGGCTCATGGCATCAGTGGAGCATGCAAGGGCCCGGGAAATGCGCACGCACACTCAATCGGTACGCGTGCGCCGGCGACTTCAGGAAGTGGACTGGCGCAGTTGCTCGATGATGCGGCGGGCGCGATTGGCACCGACATCGACATGTATGTCGATCATCGGGCGTACGCCGAACCGGCACATGTTCCGGTACTGGGCTTCGATAACCTCCTTGTCTTCATCGAAGGTCAATATCGTCTGCTCAACCACCTTGGCCTTGATGGCTTCGGGATCGCTTTCGGGGTTGGTGGCGATGGTCCAGAAGTAATGACTGGTGGTGGCAGTCTCGGGTGTGACCCCGTGGAATCCGCGCATATGGAAACCACCGCGATCGGGGTCGTCCAGGTTGTCGGTACCGGCATCCACTGCGCCGGTCCAGATGCGCAGGTGACTGACGTGAAATTCGATTTCCTGCCAACGGTCCACGGTGCCTTTGAACGGGTAGGCGGCCGTGTAGGTGGGCGGTGGAACAGAGTCCGGCATGTGGCGCACGACCCGTACCACGTTGTCTTCACTTTCAACACTCATCCGGGCATTCATGTGGATGCTGGCGTTGCCACCGATGGTGTGCAGGTGGACATAACCCAGATGGCTCAAGTCCATGAGGTTGTCGTGAATCAGCTGATAAGGCGCGTTGTAGTGGTACACGCTACCGTCGAACAAGTATTTGCCGCTGCTGTGGACAGGGTAGGTCGGCGGCTTGCAGGTCGGCTCGGATTGAGCCTCGCTGCCAAACCAGATCCAGACGATCTGGTCCTGCTCGCGCACGTGATACGCGGGCACTTTGGCCTTGCTCGGAATCTTGTCCTGGCCAGGGATCTCGACGCATTTACCGCGCTCATCGAACAGCAGGCCGTGGTATCCGCAGCGAATACCGGTTTCCTCCAGCGTGCCGTTCGACAGTGGCAATGCCCTATGGCAGCAGCGGTCTTCCAGCGCAGCGACCTCGCCGCTGGTTTGGCGAAACAGCACGACCGGCTTGTTGAGCAGTGTCCGGCCCACGGGTTTGTCCTTCACTTCCCAACCCAGGGCAGCGACGTACCACTGGTCCAGGGGAAAGTCAGGCAAGGTCGGCGCTGGAATTTCTTCGGCAAGCGTCTGGATGTTCATGGGTATTCTCCAGGTTGATGTTGTTGTTCGATTCAGAGATCAAGAACCAGGCGTGATGATTTGGCGCGAGAGCAGCAGGGGGTAAACCGGTCGTTTGCGGCGTGTTCGGCCACTGTCAGAAACTGGTCCCGGTGCTCGGGTATGCCCTTCAGTACCCGGGTTACGCAGGTGCCACAGACGCCTTGCTCGCAAGATGACTCAATCTCGATACCGGCCTCGTCCAGCACTTCGAACACCGTGCGTTCGGCAGGAATGTGAAAAACCTGGCCGCTGCGTGCCAGTTCGACTTCGAAGGGTGCATTGGCGCTTTGATCGATAGGGTCTGCGGCGAAGAACTCTTTATGCACGCGGTCCTGCGACCAGCCAGCGTTCTGCGCAGCATCGAGGATGTAGTTCATGAAACCGGCCGGCCCGCACACATAAAGATGGGTACCGGCGTCAGGTGTGGCGAGAAAGGCTGACGCATCCAGCTTCTGGATTTGGGGGCCGCTATCGTCATGAAACTTTATGCGCCTGGCGAAAGGCGCGTGCGCAAGCATCGCCACGAACGCCGCCCGTTCGCTCGATCGAAAGCAGTAGTGCAACTCGAAGTCGGCCCCTTGATGCGATAGCTCATAGGCCATGGCCAACATGGGCGTGATACCGATACCACCGCCAAACAGCAGGTGTCGGTTGGCTGAGCGATCAAGCGGAAAAAGGTTGCGCGGAGTACTGATGGTGAGCGTTTGCCCTGACCGTACCAGCTCGTGCATGGCTCTGGAGCCGCCACGGGAATCCGGGTCCTTGAGCACGCTGATCAGGTAGCGATGGCGTTCCCTGGGATCGTTGCACAAGGAGTACTGCCGGATGAGGCCGTCGGCAATGTGAATGTCGATGTGGGCACCGGCTTCGAACGCCGGCAGCGTGCTGCCATCGGCGGCACTTAATTCGAAACTGCAGATGCCTTCGGCTTCGTCGGCTTTGCGGGTGACGTTGACTTGAAGCATGACTTGTCCCTCCACACTGAAGTGGCTGCTGAAAAAAACATGGGTTAGAGCATTGGCGGGGGGACGGGTCAGCCGGGCGCTGGCGCGTGATGGACGATCGTTGGCTTGAGCAAGGCGAAGGCGATGAGATTGAGGGAGTTCATGACCAGGACCTGATAATTATTTTTATGAGTCAGGGCGACGGCATATTATGCGGATCACCGCCCGTGACGTTCGGTAGAGAAATCCTCCGGTTATTTAGTTGCGGTGTCAACTAATATTCAAAGACCCCGCCGATCCAAGGTGTTCGCTCAATGTCCGCACAATCCCAACTGAACCTGACGCGTTACGTCCCTGCATTGTTGAATTTCCTGTCCAACAAGCTCTCTTCGGGGGCATCGCAGTGCTATCGCAAGCATTTCGGCATCGGTGTGGTCGAGTGGCGAATGCTCTCGATGCTCGCCGTGGAAAATGACATCACCGCCAATCGAATCTGCCAGACGATCGGCCTCGACAAGAGTGCGGTCAGCCGTTCACTGCAGTCGCTGGAAGTGGCCGGGCACATTTGCAGCCAGGTCGATTCGAAGGACGCCCGGCGCTACACCGTCAGCCTGACCGACAGCGGAAAAGCACTGCATGCCCGGGTACTCAAGGTGGCACTGGAACGCGAGCGGCGCCTGCTCAGTGGGCTCTCTGCCGCGGAAGTGGACACGCTGATCGAGCTGTTGGGCCGTATGCATGCCCAGGTATCCAACGTGAACGACTACGATCCGGTCGACGCTTGAGCCTGCGCATCCATACCTGAGGTTCCGCTCGCCTGTCGTGCAGGTATTGCGCCTGCCGATAGGTCGCATCCCGACAAGCGATTAGTCAACCCCCCTCTGTCACGGCAACCTGTGCCCGTCGTTTGGTCTGCCAAAAAAACAATAAGAGAGGGTTAGTTCGATGGCTATTCGCTCCATCGCCGCATCGCCGCGGGTGCCAGGTCTTTCCTGCCGATGACCAGCCACTTCCTCGGTGCCTTGTCGGTTCGCCTGAGTGTCGGCGGCAAGCTGTCGCTCGGCTTCGGGCTGGTGCTTGTCTGCACACTGGGCATGGCACTCAGCGCCTGGTATGCGGTGCAGGTCAGCCAGTCCAGCGCCACCCGTTTACGCGAGCTGGACCAACAGAAAGCCAGCCTTGCCCAGGCGCGGCTGGCGGAGAAAGACTTCGGTTTGCTGCCGTCAGCGCAGACCGCCGCGCAGGTCGGGCAAGCGTTAAGTCAGTTACGCGCAGGCGTGGGCGAGGACTTCGCACCTGCGCTCTCGGACGCCTCCGAGCGTTACCTGAAGGCGTTTCAAGCCTACGCCGAGGCGCGCCAGCAGGCGTTACAGGCGCGGCTGCGCATGCAAGTGCTGGCGCAGACGTCAGGGCAACGTTTCGGCGAGGTGTTCCTCGACCAACTGGACGATATCAACCTGAATCTCGAGCAGCAGCGGCTGCCCGACGCCCAGTCCATGCAGCAGCTGGAAGAGGCGGTGGCCTTACGCGAACGCCTGGCCAACCTGCGCGACAGCGAGCTGTCTTTTTCCCTGGACCCGCAGAAGCGCTACCAGGACGACTGGATCAACCGGGTCAGTGAGCTGGCGACGGCGTTGAATAGCCTCAATGCGCATCTCGACGGCGATCGGCATCGGGCACTGGATGAGGCCAGCGCCGCGCTCAGCGAATATCGACAGGCCTTCCTGGCTTATGCCGCCAGTGGCGAACAGGCCATGGCGCAACAGCTGAACATGTCGAGTTCGGCCGAGAACGTGACGACGCTGCTGGAAGACGAGCGCGTCCGCGCCGCGCAATCCTATGAATTGCTCCGCCAACATCTGCAGCTGCAACTGGCGGTGATGGTGCTGCTGGCGGTGGTGCTCAGCGTCGGTGCGTGCCTGTTGATCCGGCGCTCGATTGTCACCCCACTGAGGTCGATGCTCGAGCTGGCGCAACGGGTGGCAGCGGGGGACCTGCAAGAGCGTCCCGGGTTACTCGCTCGGCACGACGAGTTGGGCCAACTCGGCCACGCGATCGACCTGATGATGCAGGCGCTGCGCAACCTGGTGGGACGCATCGGCAGCGAAGTGCAACAGCTGGACGGTGCTGCCATCACCCTGGACGCCATGGTCGAGCGCACAGGGCAGGGCGTGCGGGCACAGCGCGAACAGGCCGCGCAGGTGGTGAAGTCCATGCAGCATATGACCTTGGCTGCGGCACAGGTGACCCGGCAAGTCGCAGACAACCAGAAAACCCTGGGCGCGACTTGCGAGCTGATCCATCAGGGCGACGACCTGGTACGCCAGGCCAGTCATAGCCTGCAGCGGTTGGCGCAGGAAATGACCAGCAGTGCCATCTCCATGCACCTGCTGGAACAAGAAAGCCAGGCCATCACCCGTGTGCTGGACGTGATCAGCGCCATCGCCGAGCAGACCAACTTGTTGGCCTTGAACGCGGCGATCGAGGCTGCCCGTGCCGGTGAGCAGGGGCGAGGTTTTGCAGTGGTCGCGGACGAAGTGCGGGCACTGGCCAGTCGTACGCGAGCGTCGACGGGAGAGATCGACAGAATGATTCAGCGTCTAGGGCAGGTGACCGCTGATACCGCCGCCAGCCTGTGTGACAGCCAGCGCCTGACCGTTGAGGGCGTTGATCTGACTACGCGCGCGAACCAGGTTCTGGACGCGATTACCGAGGCTATCTCGCGTGTCGAAAAAACCGGACAGTGCATCACCCAAGCGGCAGCGACCCAACAGGTCATCGTCTGCCGGGTCGATGCGGCCCTTGGTCAGGTGGACTTGGTGGTGGAGCAAAATGCCGAGGAGTGTGAGCGCCTGGAAATGGCCAATGGCAACCTGCAGCGCCTGAGCGCAAGCCTTGGTGAAGCAGTAGGAGCATTTCACGCAAGCACCTGAAAGCAGTGTGCCGGGCAAATCGGAGACTCTCTTCCAGCAACCGATGGCCGATGACCTTGTCATCTTTTTCGCGATCCTTCCACGACGGTGCCCTGTTGCTGACTGATGGGTTCTGGATGTGAACGAACCACTCGCCTGTGTCGATATCCGACACGGAGGCGGCGCGATCAGGTAATTGATTTGGCGGAGAAGCCGGGTAAGGTGGCGCATCTTTTTGTCGCGGTGCCCACAATGATAAGCCCCAGTTCCAAGGATTCGAACGGCCAATTGGCGCAGGGCTTCAAGCCTCGTCACGTCACCATGCTTTCCATCGCCGGCATCATCGGCGCCGGATTGTTCGTCGGGTCGGGGCACGCCATCGCGGCGGCTGGCCCGGCTGTCATGCTGGCCTATCTGTTTTCCGGCCTGCTGGTGGTGCTGGTCATGCGCATGCTCGGGGAAATGGCGGTGGCCAACCCCGATACCGGATCGTTCTCTACCTATGCCGACCAGGCCATCGGGCGCTGGGCCGGCTTTACCATCGGTTGGCTTTATTGGTGGTTCTGGGTCCTGGTGATTCCCATCGAAGCGTTGGCTGCCGGCCATGTGTTGCACCAATGGTTTCCCCAGGTCGATGCCTGGCTGTTCGCCCTGGGTTCGATCATTGCCCTGGTGGTGACCAACCTGTTCAGTGTGTCCAAGTACGGGGAGTTTGAATTCTGGTTCGCCATGGCCAAGGTCGTGGCGATCATCGGTTTTATCGCCTTGGGTTTCGCGGTGTTGATGGGCTGGATTCCCGAGCGCCAAGCCAGCGGCCTCAGCCAGCTGATGGCGGAACACGGTGGCTTCGCCCCCAACGGCCTGTCGGCGGTAGTCGGCGCCTTCATCACCATCATGTTCAGTTTCATTGGCACCGAAGCGGTGACCATTGCCGCCGCAGAATCCAACAACCCGGCACAGAACATCGCCAAGGCAACGCGTTCGGTGATCTGGCGCATCGGGGTGTTCTACGTGTTGTCGATTTTCGTGGTCATCTCCGTAGTGCCCTGGAATGATCCGCTGCTGGCTTCCGTGGGTTCCTACCAGCGCGCACTGGAAATCATGAATATTCCCCACGCCAAGTTCATGGTGGACGTGGTGGTGCTGATCGCCGTGGCCAGTTGCATGAACTCCTCGATCTACATTGCCTCGCGCATGCTGTACTCGCTGGGTCGTCGTGGCGATGCGCCGAAGGCGCTCAAGGCTACCTCCTCCGAAGGCGTACCGCGGGCAGCCGTCATCGCGAGCACCGTGCTGGGCGCCGTGATCACCGTATGGAGCTACTTCATGCCCGCCGGCCTGTTCGAGTTCCTGCTCGCCAGTTCCGGCGCCATTGCCTTGCTGGTGTACCTGGCCATTGCCGTGTCGCAGTTGCGCATGCGGCGCATGCTGCGCCGGCAGAAGGTTGAGCTGGCCTTTCGCATGTGGTTGTTCCCGTGGCTCACCTGGCTGGTCATCCTGTTCATCTGTGCAGCGTTGGCGGTGATGATGATCACCCCCGAACACCGTACCGAAGTGAGCGCGACCATCGGCCTGGCGTTGGCGATTTCCTTCATCGGCCTGGTGACATCCCGTGAGTCGGCGCAGGCCGCAAGGGCGACCTCGGTGGGATAGGTGGCCCAGGCTCTTACGTATGTGGCCGATGGTTAGGGTGGTGATACGGCCAGGAGGCTGCCGCACTATCTGCCGGTGTACCGTGTGAGGGGGCGGCCAGTTCCTCCAGGTGGGTGATGATGTCGTCCGGCTTGAGCACCAGTACATCGCTGTCCAGGGTGTCCAGGATCATCTCGGCGGTGTTGCCGATCAATGCGCCGGACAGTCCGGTGCGGGCCACGCTGCCGATCACCGTGAGCACGGCTTCGAGCTTGTGCGCGATGAACGGGATCAGCACATCGGCAGGACCTTCCTCGATATGCAGGCGATCATCGCTGACGTCGAATTCGGCCTGGAATGTCTGGCACAGTTCGCGATAGAGCGCCTGAATGCTTTCCTTGAGTTGGAATACGGTGTCGGTCGCCGACAGCATGGGGTAGGGGTGGGCGCTCATCATGTGCAAAGTGCCGCCGGCCAGTGTGGCGATGTCATAGCCGTGGCTGACGATGCCGGAATGCAGGACGCGATGCTCCATGTCACTGCTGCCAGCATCGATTGCCGCGAGAATGGCACCACCGGTCCAAGGCCTTGCGCTTTTTACGATAAGCACCGGGCTGGGGCAGTACCGCAGCAGCTTCCAGTCCTCGGGGGTGAGCAGGGCCTTCATCAGCGGGGATTCGGGCAGGTGCTGCTTGATCACCAGGCCGCAGTCTTGCGCTTGTTGGGCCGCGATGATGGTCTTGTGTGAACTGCCATGCCAGGCCTGTTCGGTGCTGACGCTGTAACCTTCCTGTACCAGCTCGCCTTGCATGTCGTTCAAGCAGGAGGAATGCTGGTTGCCCTTGTCGCAGGCCAGCAGGTGCAGGTGCGACTGGGTGGCGCTGGCAATCATTTTGGCTCTGTTGAGGGTCAGGTCGTTGGACCGCTGCGAATCCACCACCACCAAGGTGTTGCGAATGGTGTTCATGAGCGTCTTCCTGTGCGTGTGTACAGTTTTTAGGTGGGGCGGTGGCATGGGCGTTTTTTGGCCTATGCCGTTTCGGGTCGGTTGTATGCGTTGGGCCAACCCTTGTCCGCCCGTCAACCGGAAGCTCACTTACCGACTTCATGCACGCGACAGCGACTATCGAATCCTGCCTGCCCAGTCCGATTGTTGACGCTCGAATCGAGCGAGCAGTAATTACCGCAGTGGCTGCTGATCGCTCATGCAACTGCGCAAGTTGACTCCATATCACTGGCGCTGTTCTTCCATGGCATCTATATTAAGTTGTAACGCGGCCGATACACTCGGTGCCGAATGACCTGCGTTAGTTCCTGTTGGTTGCGTTGCTGGCAATGAAGCGCTTGAGCGTGTGCTGCGTTCAATGCCATGCCTGTCTGCGCCTATCCGCCCGCGCCAATATAACGCGCAGAGGAATACCTCCAAACTTGGTGAAATAAATCGAGTTGCTTCATTGCGCGTTTCTTGCGCGCTCAACTCAATTGCTAAGTATGCGGGGTATTCTGTTTAAAGTTCAGTTTGTCCGTCGATTGAGTTAGTTGATTTTCACCTAAAGGCCCTCCGGGCAAACCCTATTTGATCTGATGAGAACGCGCCGTTTTGCAGATGTTCGCACTGGACTCGCTCATCCCGCAGCCCTGCCATACTGTTGAACATGACCAGCGCAACCTTCCGCTTCTACGAGGAGCTCAACGATTTCCTGCCGGCCGAGCGGCGGCGGCAGTCATTCACCTGCGAGTGCGCGCGAGGGGCGACGGTCAAGCACATGATCGAGGCGCTCGGAATACCGCACACGGAGGTCGAGTTGGTGCTGCTCAACGGCGAGTCGGTGGGCCTGGACCGGGTGATCTTCGACGGTGACCGGCTGGCGGTGTACCCCAAGTTCGAAACGCTGGATATCAGCCCGCTGCTGAAGGTGCGTGCGCAACCTTTACGGGTGCTGCGCTTCGTCGCGGATGCGCACCTGGGCGGGCTGGCCAGCCTTTTACGCATGAGCGGCTTCGACACGCTTTACGACAATGGCTTCGAGGATGGCGAGATCGCCGAGATCGCCGCAACGCAAGGGCGCATCGTGCTGACCCGCGACCGCGAACTGCTCAAGCGGAGGATCATCAGCCACGGCTGTTACGTGCATGCCCTGAAACCATCGCTGCAGCTGCGTGAAATGTACGAGCGCCTGGACCTGGCGCGTAGTGCGCGACCCTTCAGCCTGTGCCTGCATTGCAACCTGCCGCTGCACGAAATCAGCGCGCAACTGGCCCGTTTGCAGGTGCCACCACAGGTTGGCGCGCTCTATTCGCACTTCATGCGCTGCGACGGTTGCCAACGAATTTACTGGGAGGGTTCGCACTGGCGCGGCATGTGTGCGCTGCTGGCACCCTTGCTGGACCGATAGATGATCTTGCAGGGCAGGTGAACACTTTTGCGCTGCTATGCTGATGACATCTGTATCCATACTCGAGATGAGTAGCATGGCAGCACAAGGCAAGCATTCCCCGCTCATGTTCAAGGCCATGGCCTACCCGGCTGCAATTTTCCTTGTCGTCGTGGCTGGCATGACGCTGCTCGACACTTACTTCGACTTGACGTTGTTGGCAGTCACCACGGGCTGGCTGCTATTTTTTTGGGATTGGCTTTTGCTGGAAACGCCAATGCCCAATTGGTCGCTGCTGATGATCATCGCGATTTTAATCGGTACGCTGTCCGTAGCGATTTACTACGCCCGCATCACGGATGGCATTGACGGCGAGTTACATGAAATAGAGCGAAAAGTTTACAAAAAGAACAACCCTCAGTTTCCACGGCTGACGGAAAACCAAACGCTGTTGATGGAAGCCCTGGCCTATCATGCGAACTTTCGCAAAGTCGCAAATCTAGACTCGGTCTGCAAGCTTGTCTCCCTCAGCACGCTGGAAGTCGAAACCGGTCTGAAGCAACTCCAGGCCAAACGTCTTGTGAAGCAAAAAGTGACCAGGGGTACGTTCGGCGCCACCATTTTTGAACTGACCCTGGCCGGCAAGGATTATGCGCTGGAGCGATTTGAGCTGACGTAGCAGCATTCCACCCATTCGTGACCACTCAATACGTTGCTTGTCGAAAATCTTCCTTGCTGCTTGCGATCATGCGCATGACGCAACCGGTGAGTAATTCCGTCAGGCGCTGCTCGGTAATCTCCAGTTCGCTCCAATGCAACTGGCCATAGAGCATACCCATCACTGCATGGGTGATCAGGCAGGTCTCGGCATAGGGTTTGTTCTTCGATTCGTGTTCATCGGCGATGATGTCGCTCAACATCGCGCGGTGCGCACGCATCAACTTGTCGGCGTGGTGTTTGTGGGCCTCGTTGAGGTTCACGAACTCGCGGGTCACCAGTATCAATCGGTGCTTTTCTTTCAAGGTAAAGCTTACGAAGGCCTGGACAAAACGGCGTACCCGTTCGGCAGGGGTCTTGGCACCTTTCATGCGACGCCTGGTGGTGGTCAGCAGGTCGGACAAAGCGGACTCGATGAGCTCGAACAACAGGCACTGTTTATTTTCGATGTGATGGTAAAGCGACCCGGCCTGCAACCCGAGGTGAGCTGCCAGGTCACGCAAGCCAATGGCCTGGAAGCCACGTGTTGCGAATAGCTCGACTGCAGCGTGATCCAGCCGGTCGCGAGCGCTGAGTGGCGAATGGGTGGGAACATCGATTGCAAGCATGGTGGTGTCATCTGGGAAAAGTTGATCGTTCAGGGTTAACAGGCA
The DNA here is from genome assembly GCF_044744285.1 of Pseudomonas sp. NPDC087336. Lineage (NCBI taxonomy): Bacteria > Pseudomonadati > Pseudomonadota > Gammaproteobacteria > Pseudomonadales > Pseudomonadaceae > Pseudomonas > Pseudomonas sp. NPDC087336. Next base: position 239,567 of record NZ_JBIUYA010000006.1, read on the forward strand.
GGGCGGCCTTGGCGCGCCGCCCTGCAGCCGGATCAGAGCGGATTGGACTCTTGCGGGAGAATCAGCCGCGAAGGCACGCGTTGGTGCGAGCCCCGTGCCACCCAGTAGTAGATGAAGGCGGGCACTATCAGGCCGATCAGCCATGAAATATCGGTGCCGCCGAGGGTTTCGACCAGCGGGCCGGTGTAGAAGCTGGTGGCAATGAATGGCATCTGGATCACCACGCCGAGGGTGTACACCGCGATGCCGGGCCGGTTCCAGCGGCCGTAGCGGCCATCAGGATCCGACAGGGCCGGAATGTCGTAGCGCTCTTTGGTCACCAGGTAGAAATCCACCAGGTTGATCGCGCTCCAGGGGGTGAAAAACGCCAGCAGGAACAGGATAAAGGCAGAGAAGTCATGCAGGAACGAGTGCCGGCCCATCAAGGCCAGTGCTGTCGCCGCGCCGACCATGACCAGGATGTAGAGCAGGCGCGACACCCTGGTAATTTCCTGATTGCCGCGAAAACCGCTGACGATGGTTGCCAATGACATGAAGCTGCCATAAGCATTGAGGGTGGTGATGGTGACCTTGCCGAACACGATGCTGAAAAACAGCAGCGACGCCACAAAGCCGCTCGCACCCAGGCCAACGATGTAGGATACCTCGTGACCGGCGAACTGATCCCCCGCCAGCGCGGCGACGAACACACCGAAGATCATTGAGATCTGGGTGCCGATGACCGATCCCAGCCCGACGGCGAGAAAGGTTTTCAGGGCCGATGTGCTTCTCGGCAGATAGCGCGAATAGTCGGCGACATAGGGGCCGAACGCGATCTGCCAGGAGGCCGACAGCGAGATCGCCAGCAGAAAGCTGCTCAGGGAAAAATGCCGGTTGGCCAGCAGTTCGCCGATGTCGTGGACGGACAGCAAGCGGTAGAACAGGTAGAAAAACGACACCACGCCAATGAGGCTCGACAGCCGTCCGATCCAATGGATGGTGCGATAGCCCAGCACGGTCAGCACGACGATCATGGCCGCGAAAATCAGAATGCCGGTGCCATCACTGACGTTTACCAACTGGCTGATAGCCTGGCCGGCGAGCACCGAGCCGCTGGCCGAGAACCCCACGTACATCAGGCAGGCCAGAACGATGGGGATGACGGCGCCGTAGACACCGAACTGCACACGGCTGGAGATCATTTGCGGCAGGCCCAGCTGCGGGCCCTGGGCCGCGTGCAGGGCCATGATCGCGCCGCCCAGTAGTTGGCCGATCAGCAACCCGATCAGCGACCAGAACACATCGCCGCCCAGCACCACGGCCAGGGCCCCGGTGACGATGGCGGTGACTTGCAGGTTGGCGCCGAACCACAGGGTGAATTGACTGAGCAGCCGTCCATGGCGCTCGGATTCGGGGATGTAATCGATGGATCGCCGTTCTATATACGTCTTGCGCTGCGCACTTTCTTTGGAGGCGGACATGGCGGTTCCTCTCGGGTGTCGTGGGATACGACAGCCTTCTCAGGTGGGGACACTAGGGATGGGGCCTGCAAGTCAGGCCCCGGTTTTTTGCCTGGTTAGCGCTGGGCGTCGAGCACGCTTCGCGAAACGATGATTTTCTGCACTTCCGAAGTGCCCTCGAAAATCCGCAGAATCCGCGCGTCGCGCACATAGCGTTCCAGCGGCAGGTCGCGGATGTAGCCGTAGCCGCCATGCAGTTGCAGTGCGGCATCGGTGATGAAGCCGGCGCATTCGGCGGCGAACAACTTGGCAGTGGCCGATTCCAGGCTGAAGCGTTCACCGCTGTCGCGGCGCGCGGCGGCTTTCCAGGTGAGCATGCGGGCCGCTTCCAGCTGCGCGTACATGTCGGCGATGCGCCATTGGGTGCCTTGATAGGCCGCCAGCGGCTTGGGCCCGATCTGCCGTTCGCGCACCCAGCCAAGGCTTGCCTGCAACGCCGCATTGGCAACACCCAGGGACATGGCGGCGACTTCGACGCGGCCGCGATCGAGTACGGCCATGGCGGTGTTGAAGCCGGCGCCTTCGCTGCCCAGCAGTGCCGATGCCGGCAGCCAGCAGTCCAGGGACAGTTCATAGATGGTGCTGCCGCGCAGGCCCATGGTTTTTTCCGGGCTGGAGAAGCTGATGCCCGCAGTGCCCTGGGGAATCATGAAGGCGCTGATGCCCTTGTGCCCGGCGTCGGCGTCGGTCTTGGCGTAGAGCACGATGAAACCGGCTTCCCGGGCGTTGGTGATGTAGTGCTTGCTGCCGCGGATTCTCCAGCCGCCGTTTTCAGCCTGCGCCCGGCAGCGCATGTCGGCCGGGTTGGAACCCGCGGCCGGTTCGGTCAGGGCGAATGCCCCGAGCAACTCGCCACTGGCAGCACGGGGCAGCCATTCCTGCTTTTGCGCTTGGGTGCCGCCGATCAGGATCGAGTCGGTCGCCAGGAAGTGCGCGGTCAGGGCCGACGCCGTTGAGGCGCAGGCACCGGCGACAGCCTCGACCACGCGGCTCATCGCCAGACTGCCGATGCCCAGGCCACCATATTCTTCGGGCAGGTTGATGCCCATGCCGCCCAGTTCAGCCAGGGCTTGCAGGCTCTCGGCACAGAACGTCTCGGTTTCGTCGTAATGCTGGGCGCGCGGCTGGATCACTTCACGGGCCAGTTTTTCAGCGGATTCGATAACGGCCAGTTCGACCTGGTCCAATTCAAAGTTCATGGGAAAGCTCCTGTTTGTTCAGTCCGAATGCCGCGTTGTCAGCGCCCAGGCGAGGGGCCAGGGTGAGGGCATGGGGTTTATGGCCATTGAAGAAAACCGGTTGCGGCACCAGTGGCTGCTCGCAGCCCTCGGGGCGAACCAGCAATTGACGAACTTGCGCCTGTTCGCTGTCGGCAGCCTGGGCGAGGTTCCACACCGGGGAGGACGGCACGCCGGCATCGAGGAGTGTGTCGCAGGCCTGGTCGACACTCAGTTGGCCGGTCCAGTGTTCGATTTCGGCGCGCAGGGCCGGCTCGTTCTGCGTGCGTTGCGGGTCATCGGCGAAGCGTGGGTCACTGGCCAGTTCTGGTTTGCCCATGGATTCGCACAGGCGCTGGAACAGTTTGTTGCTGGCGACCGCGATGACCACCTGGCCATCCGCCGCGCGATAGGTATCGAAGGGGGTCGACACCGGATGGCGGTTGCCGACCAGGCCCGGCGCGACGCCATTGGCAAAGAGATTGGACAGGCCGGTCATTTGCAGGCTGAACAACACGTCGAACATGGCGACGTCGATGTATTGCGGGCCCGGCGCGTGCCGCTCGCGGGCGAACAACGCCGAGCTGATGGCCCAGGCGGCGTAGACCCCGGCACACAAGTCGCCGATGGCCTCGCCGCTGCGGGTCGGTCCTGTCTCGGCAAAACCGGTGACGCTCATCAGCCCGGACATCGCCTGCGCGACGATGTCATAGGCCGGGTTGGCTGACAGCGGGCCATGCTGACCGAAGCCGGAGATGCTCGCGTAGATCAGCCCGGGGTTGTATTGCTTGAGGGTGTCGAAATCGATGCCCAGGCGCCGGGTGACGCCGGGGCGGAAGTTCTCCACTACGACGTCGGCGTCGCGCACCAGTTCATACAGGCGGGCCAGGTCTTCGCTGGACTTGAAATCCATCTCGACACTGCGCTTGCCGCGATTGATCAGGCCGAAGTAAACGCTCTCCCCGTCCTTGAAGGGCCCCAGGTGACGGCTGTCATCGCCGTGTCCCGGCACTTCGAACTTGATCACGTCGGCGCCAAGGTCCGCCAGCATTGCGGTGCAGTGCGGGCCGGCCAGGACGCGACTCAAGTCCAGCACGCGAACGCCCTGCAGTTGTTGGGTAAACGGGCTGCTGCTCATGATGCAGGCTCCTCGAATAGGGCTATTGATCCCCTGTAGGAGCGAAGCTTGCTCGCTAACCGCGGTGTGTCAGAAAAGACGCCTTCGCGGGCAAGCCTCGCTCCTACAGGTTTTTGCGTTAATCCGAGGGCTCTTTATTGGCCGGTGATCATCGGCAGGTTCAGCCCTTGTTCCTTGGCGCAGTCGATCGCGATCTGATAACCCGCATCGGCGTGGCGCATGACGCCGGTCGCCGGGTCGTTGTGCAGCACGCGCGCGATACGCTCGGCCGCTTCATCGGTACCGTCGCAGACAATCACCATGCCCGAGTGCTGGGAGAAGCCCATGCCGACGCCGCCGCCGTGGTGCAGGGACACCCAGGTCGCGCCGCTTGCGGTGTTGAGCAGGGCGTTGAGCAGTGGCCAGTCGGACACGGCATCGGAACCGTCCTGCATCGACTCGGTCTCGCGGTTCGGGCTGGAAACAGAACCGGAGTCCAGGTGGTCGCGACCGATCACGATTGGCGCGGACAGCTCACCGCTGCGCACCATTTCGTTGAACGCCAGGCCCAGCTTGGCGCGCAGGCCCAGACCGACCCAGCAGATACGCGCCGGCAGACCCTGGAAGCTGATGCGCTCGCGCGCCATGTCCAGCCAGTTGTGCAGGTGGGCGTCGTCCGGGATCAGCTCTTTTACCTTGGCGTCGGTCTTGTAGATGTCTTCGGCGTTACCCGACAGCGCAGCCCAACGGAACGGGCCGATGCCACGGCAGAACAGTGGACGGATGTAGGCCGGTACAAAGCCTGGGAAGTCGAATGCGTTTTCCACACCTTCTTCCTGGGCCATCTGACGGATGTTGTTGCCGTAGTCGAAAGTCGGCACGCCCATTTTCTGGAAGTCCAGCATCGCTTTGACGTGCACGGCCATCGATTGCTTGGCGGCCTTGATCACAGCGGCAGGTTCAGTCTTGGCGCGAGCGCGGTACTGGTCCCAGGTCCAGCCGGCCGGCAGGTAACCGTTGAGTGGATCGTGGGCGCTGGTCTGGTCGGTGACCATGTCCGGACGCACACCGCGCTTGACCAGTTCCGGCAGGATTTCAGCGGCGTTACCGAGCAGCGCGATGGAGATCGCTTTGCCTTCCTTGGTGTACTTGTCGATACGCGCCAGCGCGTCGTCGAGGTCTTTGGCTTGCTCATCGACGTAACGGCTTTTCAGGCGAAAATCGATGCTGACCTGCTGGCATTCGATGTTCAGCGAGCACGCGCCGGCCAGGGTTGCAGCCAGAGGTTGAGCACCACCCATGCCACCGAGGCCTGCGGTCAGGACCCAACGACCTTTCAGGTCATCGTTGTAGTGCTGGCGGCCGGCTTCGACGAAAGTTTCGTAAGTGCCTTGGACGATGCCCTGGCTGCCGATGTAGATCCAGCTGCCGGCGGTCATCTGGCCGTACATGGCCAGGCCTTTGGCGTCCAGTTCGTTGAAGTGTTCCCAGCTGGCCCACTTTGGCACCAGGTTGGAGTTGGCGATCAGCACCCGCGGGGCATTGGCGTAGGTCTTGAACACGCCGACCGGCTTGCCGGATTGCACCAGCAGGGTCTCGTCGTCGTTCAGATTGGTCAGGCTCTCGACGATCTTGTCGTAGCACTCCCAGTTACGTGCCGCACGACCGATGCCACCGTAAACCACCAGTTCTTTAGGGTTCTCGGCAACTTCCGGGTCGAGGTTGTTCATCAGCATGCGCAACGGCGCTTCGGTCAGCCAGCTCTTGGCGGTCAGCTTGCTGCCGCGGGCAGCGCGGATTTCGACGTCACGCAGGCGGGTGGTCTTGGCGGTCATGGTCATCTCCTCTCATTCAGCGGTTAGCGGGTTGGCGGCGCGGTCCAGCTTATCTGTATGCGCTTATATCAACCTGTATGTACAAGTGAATGCAAGTGAGAGGCCAAAATCAGACTTGACGACCTCTAGAAAAATGTAAAAGTAAAATAAACTGATTTAATTCAATAGCTTAAGAAAACAAAGAAAAAATGCCCTATGCACAGCAGAGACAAAATTCTGTTGCAACTTTTCGATAAGCTGATGCGAAGCCGAGCATTACGTAACACTTTTTGGCGGATGGGAACGACGGAATGTCACCTTTTTGCCACTTCGGGTGGTGGCAGTAACAATGTCGGCAGGATGTCTGCAACAACAGGCAGGTCGAGCGGCAAGCGGGGGCCGCTCGACCCGTGGGATCAGCTACCGAACTTGCCTTCCAGTCGATAACGCGACCCCGGATAAACCAGCCGCGCACAGCCGACCTGGCCTTTGGCTGCCCAGGTACGGCGGCGAATCAACAGGCACGGCTCATAGCGTTTGATTTGCAACAGCTTGCACTCGGCGGACTTGGCGTGGATCGACTCGACCACATGTTCGCCCTCGGTCAACGGGGCCAACTGGATCAGGTAGGCATAGGGCGTGACCTTGGTGAAGTCCTGCTGCAGATAAGCGGGTGCGACCTCGGCGTTGACGAAGCGTTCTTCGATCTGCACCGGCACGCCATTCTCGTGATGCACCACCACCGAATGGAACAGGCGCTTGACCCCTTCGAGGGGGAAGGGCATCGAAGCACGGGCCCGTTCAGGCATCTCTTCGAGCACGATCACTTCGCAGCGATGTTCGTGACCCCGGGCCTCGATTTCTTCGGCGATGTTGTGGATCTCGAACAATGCGGCATGCCCCTTGGGCTCGGCAACGAAGGTGCCAACCCCTTGCATCCGCACCAGCGAGCCTTCAATAGTCAGCTCGCGCAAGGCACGGTTGATGGTCATGCGACTGACCCCCAGCAAATTCAGCAATTCGCTTTCCGACGGAACCTTGGAATTGGGCAACCAGGCACCGGAGCGAATCTTCTGCATGATGATTTGCTTGACCCTCGCATACAGCGGGGAGGGACTCTCGAGCGAAAAAGACTCGAGAGACGCATTGTCCTCAATAGATTTGGCCACGTTGATTCCTGAATTGAAAAATTGCCCCGACTAGCTTGCCGGCTAGTTTACCGAGCTACGGCAGATACGCCTATGCGTAGACGAGGCCCCAGGCAATTGCTGCGACATCACCCAGGCAAGCGTCGAGTCACGTCGAACGCTTTTCAATCCATCGCCGATATTGGCGAGTGCGACATGCATTGGCGAGCTGTTGCAGGATCAGCGCGCGTAACGGTGATACCTTCGGATCGGGCTTTTTATCTTGGCTGAGCTTGCGCAGCTGGAACTTGACGACCGCCATGTTGGCCAACGAGGCAATGGCTTTGTTTTTCCAGGTGATCGGCGGTAATTGCGGCGCGTTGTCGTGACCCAAGCGCCAATCACGAGGCAGGTGGGGATCAATGGCCAGCGCCGTCCCGATGCCCACCATGTCCACGCCACTCTGGACAACCCTGTCGGCCACGGGACGTCGACGCACGCCGCCGGTGACCATCACGGGCATCCTGGCGACGGTCTGGATGTCATGGGCAAACTCAACGAAATAGGCCTCGCGAGCCAGGGTGCGACCATCGCGCGCATCGCCCTGCATGGCGGGTGCCTCGTAGCTGCCACCGGATAACTCCACCAGATCCACACCCCGATCGTTGAGCAGTTCAACCACCTTCCTGGCGTCCTCAGCGGTGAATCCTCCCCGCTGGAAATCGGCGGAATTCAGTTTGACCGCTACCGCAAAATCCGCGGACACCACGGCCCTTACAGCGTCGACGATTGCGAGCAGCAGGCGCGCGCGGTTTTCCAGGGAACCTCCCCATTGATCCGTTCTTTGATTGGTCAGCGGCGACAGGAACTGACTCAACAGATAGCCATGGGCGGCGTGAATTTCCACGCCGGTGAAACCGGCCTGTTCGCCAAGACGTGCGGTGTGCGCAAAGCGCTGGATGACCTCTTCAATCACGCTGGGGGTCATCGCGCGAGGCGTGGCGAAATGCTTGGACATTGTGCCCAGGTTCAGCGGTATGGCCGACGGTGCCCAGGTCTTTTGCCCGAGGTTTGCCTGCATCTGGCGGCCAGGGTGATTGATTTGCAGCCAGAATTGCGCACCACCGGATCGACCGATTCGCGCCCAGCGCTTGAACTTGTCCAGTTGCTGGTCATCCTGCAGCACCACGCCACCGGGGCCGGTCATGGCACGGCCGTCGACCATTACGTTGCCCGTGATAATCAGGCCGGAGCCACCGTCTGCCCACGCCTGGTACAGGCGCAGCAGTTCTTCGGAAGGGGCATGCTCGGCGTCCGCCATGTTCTCTTCCATGGCGGCTTTGGCGATGCGGTTCTTGATGGTCGAACCGTTGGGAAGCATCAGGGTGTCGAATACATTCATGGGGCGGTCCTCAGTTGACATGGGGCCACCTTAAGATTGAAGTGAACTTTAAGGTCAATACCTTTTTCAACGTCGTTAAAAATACCTTCGTTCGATACCCAAGGCGGCGCTTGACCTTAAAGTTCAGTTTAACGTTAGGGTGATTTCAAGCAGGCCCTGCAAGCCTGCCCTGGCCGATGCCATCAAGCTGATGCAATCACCCGGAGAGAGACAGATTGAAACTCGCAAGCGCCGTTTTAACAGGACTGCTGTTCAACCCATTTAACCCTGCGTTGGCGCAGGTGCCTGAAATGCCCGGCCACGACGACACCACCCTGATTGACATAGCCGGTCACCAGGTGCCAGTCGTCAAGGGCGGCTTGTACGATCGTTTTCGCTCCAACCCGCCGTTGTCGGTGATTGCAGCAGAAGTCCCGGGCGTTGATTTGAGCTGGTTCAAAGGCCTGGAGAAGAACAAGGTCGACATAGGCTTTGAGTCGTACTCGCCAAACTTCTACTACGAGAACAGTCGCGTCACGGCGGTGTATACGGCAGACCTGGACAGGCTCCGGGCACTGATGCCGCCTGAGGTATTGGCAACCGTCCAGCCCCTGCAGATCTGGCCAGGCCGAGGCTTGATCGCGTTTACCGCCTACACCTATGAGCACTGCGATAACGACGCCTACAACGAGGTCGCCGTGTCGATCATCACCAACAAGCCCGGCAAATCCAACCTGGGTCCGTTCACACTGATTGGCCAGTCGATGTCGGGTGATTTCTGGGGTTATGTGCTCAAGCTGCCGGTCAATACCGAGCTCGCCAGGGTTCGCGGGGTCGTCGGTTACAACCTGCCGAAATGGTTGACGGGCATCGAGCGAAAAGAGGATGCGCAATCGGTGGTCTATGACATCACCGACAGCCAGACCGGCAAAGTGGACGTGTCTTTCAAGGCGAAGAAACTCGACGACCTGTCCAGTGACGTCGATATCGTCACCAGCAGCTTTACCAATCTCGATCACCAGGGCCAACTGGCCTATGGATACGCTGTGTCCCGCCAGCTCAGCCACGGCTCCAGCCGGAGTGCGGATTCGGCAACCCTCACGCTAGGCGAGGGCAACCTGTCGAATTACATCCGCTCCCTGAAGCTGGGGAAAATGATGAAGTACGAATATGTGCCAGCGTTCCAAAGTGCCCTCTATGCGCCGAAACCACTTGATACCCTGGTGAGTGCGCACTGATTCAACAATCCGGCAAAAGCCTCCCAGGCCTTATAAGCCTGGCAGGTTGCATTTTACTTGGAAGGCGCAACTGAACGGCTGCCTGAAACTGCCGCCACACTCTCTTCGCGCAGACGATTGAGTAACAACTGCGTGTTGTCCGCGCAGCCCATGCCCTCGGGCTTGCTCTCGACGCCCTCGATCACCAGCAGCAGTTGCGCTTTATTCTGCGCCAGGCGTTGCTGCAGGATTTCGATTTCCTCAACCTTGCGCTTGAGCCCGCTGAGCAACTCGTCATGCCGCCAACCGCTTGCATTCATTGGCAGCAATTGGCGGATTTCTTCCAGTGAAAACCCCGCCGCCTGTGCACCCGTGATGATCTCCAGGACCCACTCAGTGTCAGGTGCATAGTCCCGATAGCCGTTGGCTTTGCGCGCGACAGACTTGATCAGGCCGCTCGCTTCGTAGAAGCGGATGCGTGAAGGCGCCAATCCGCTGATTTTCGCCAGTTCGCCTATTCTCATAGTCCACCCAAAAAACCATTGACCTTAAAGTTGACTTTAAACCTAAAGTCATTTGGCAGCCAAGCGGCGCAGGTTTGATGCTTTCGGTCGTGGCTTCCCTACCACACAGGAGATACGAGCATGAGTCATGTCACTACGCAGGACGGTGTCGAGATCTTTTACAAAGACTGGGGCCCACGGGATGCCCAAGTGATCTTCTTTCATCACGGATGGCCACTGAGTGCAGACGACTGGGATGCGCAGATGCTGTTTTTCCTGGCCAACGGCTATCGGGTGATTGCACACGACCGGCGCGGCCACGGGCGATCCAGCCAGGTCTGGGACGGGCACGACATGGATCACTATGCCGATGACGTCGCGGCCGTCGTCAACCACCTTGGCGTGCAGGGCGCAGTCCATGTGGGCCATTCCACCGGCGGCGGTGAAGTCATCCACTACATTGCCCGTCACGGCGAAGACCGCGTGTCGAAGGCCGCCATCATCAGCGCCGTGCCGCCGCTGATGGTCAAGACTGAAAACAATCCGGGCGGGCTGCCGAAATCGGTTTTCGATGACTTGCAGGCACAACTCAAGGCCAACCGCGCCCAGTTCTACCACGACGTCCCGGCCGGGCCTTTCTACGGTTATAACCGCCCGGGCGCGAAACCGTCCGAGGGCATCATCCGCAACTGGTGGCGGCAAGGCATGATGGGCAGTGCAAAGGCACACTATGACGGGATCGTGGCCTTTTCCCAGACTGACTTCACCGAAGACCTGAAGAGCATCACCATTCCCGTACTGGTGATGCACGGTGATGATGACCAGATCGTGCCTTATGAAAACTCCGGGCTCCTGTCAGCCAAGCTGTTGCAAAACAGCACGCTGAAAACCTACTCGGGCTTCCCCCACGGCATGCCCACAACGAACGCCGATACCATCAACGCCGACTTGCTTGCTTTCATTCGAGGTTAGGCAACGGGAGGGGCGGGTAAAAAAGCCTGCCCCTCTGCATTCCAGAGACCACCTGTCAGTCGAACGCAGACGGACGCAGGCAACCGATAGCCATGGCGACCAGGCTGTCGAGCAAGGCCGGATGTTCCAGCTGTGCCGGCATATCCTCCAATACCGAGCGGATGACGCTGCGCAATCCCTGCCCGAGCAAATAAGCCGACAAGGCGGGGTGCTGCGTGGTGATCTCATGCTCGTACAGATGCAGGAGCGGCAGCCAGGTCGCTTCGATGAACTCACCTGTCGTGCGGTAAGGACCGCGCCACATTCCCAGGTGAAGGGCGCAGTGGTAAGGCAAGTGAAAGGCCTTGTTCAATTTGAACAGGCGTGTTTCGACACGAATGATGTTGGCCAGGATCTCGCGCAGTGCCGATTTCAAGGGCACGCCCACCAGTCTTTCGCGCACCCTCAGTAGCTCCTCCGATTCCTCGTCGAGAACGCGGTTCAGGGAACTGGCTCCCACTGTGCGAGGCATTGTTGCAACGGCCGAATCCAGCGTGCCCCGTGTATTGATCGTTCGACTGCCAGTGCTCGAAATCATCTCGGTGCTGGGTGTCGGTTACGACGGAATCGATCTTGAAGCCGCGCGCGAACACAACGTCTGTGTCACCCATACCCCTGGACTGTCCACCGACGACATTGCAGATTTCGCCATCGCGCTGTTGCTGTGTGCCGCACGCCAGGTACTGAGCGCCGACCGGTTTGTGCGACGAGGTGAATGGCCGTCCGGGCGCCATCCGATGACCGCGCGGGTGTTCGGCGGGCGAATCGGCATCGTTGGTTTGGGCCGTATTGGCAGGGCAGTGGCGTTACGAGCCCAGGCGTTCGGTATGAGCATTGCGTACACGGGGCGCACGCCAAAGGCTGATGTGCCCTATCGCTGGTGCAGCGATGTGCAGGCACTGGCAGCGAGTGTCGACTATCTGGTGGTGTGCGCGAGCGGTGGCGCCGAGACTCACGGCATGATCAACGCGGCCGTGCTGGCAGCGCTTGGCCCCAGCGTTGTATTGATCAATATCGCGCTCGGCTCCATCGTCGACGAACAGGCCCTTGTCGAGGCCTTGCGCGAGCGCAGGATTCTTGCGGCGGGGCTCGATGTGTTTTGCGATGAACCGCACGTTTCCCAGGCATTGCTGGAGTTGCCCAACGTGGTCCTGACACCGCATATGGCCAGTACTACTCATGCGACAGTTCAGGCAATGCTGGATCTGACGTTCGATAATCTGGCGACGCATTTCGCGGGGGAGGCTGTTCTGACTCAAGTGAACCAGCAGTGCGACCTGCAGGCCTTGCAGTGAAGGAGACGCCAGCGGTCGCTCTGGCTGGCTGCCTTTGGCCCCATAGCTGCCGATGAGCAACGGCACGGTTCTGCCAAATGTAGCCTCTCAAAATCCTAGGCGAATCGCTGCAGCGCAGGCATCGTCTATTCTCAACTGGTAGACAGTATTTCCTGTATATCCCTGTGGAGCATTGCGTGTTCAAAAACTGGAGTGGGCAGGTCGCATTGGTCAGTGGAGCTGGCAGCGAACATGGGATTGGTCTCGCCATCGCGAAGCGTCTTGGAGACTTGGGCGCAAGGCTGATCATCACCGGTAGCAGTGCCCGTATCCATGATCGTGTCGCGCAACTGAGCGCGGAAGGTTATGAGGTGGAAGGGCGCGCTGCAGATCTCACTCAGCCTGCTCAGGTCGTCGAACTGGTGACCTGGGCTGAATCACTATGGGGCCGAATCGATGTGCTTGTGAACAACGCCGGTATGGCGGTTCAGGGCGAAGCCGAAGTGTTCTCCGACTTGGCCCATATGAGCGTCGATGTCTGGAACACCTCGATTGCCCGTAATCTGACGACTGCATTTTTGCTGACCCGAGCAGTGTTGCCGGGAATGCAGCATCGTCGATACGGGCGCATCGTCCATATCAGTTCTACGACTGGCACCCGCGTCAGCAACCCTGGCGAGGCAGCCTATGCGGCGGCAAAAGCCGGAATAGTAGGGATGAACATGAGCTTGGCGCTGGAAGTCGCGCCATACGGCATTACTGTGAACTCTGTTGCCCCTGGGTGGATCGCGACGCAGTCCAGCACTGCTGAGGAATTGACTGCAGCGCGATATGTTCCAGTTGGGCGCGCCGGTAGACCGGAGGAGGTTGCTGCCGCGGTAGCTTTTCTTGCTTCTCCAGAGTCCAGCTACATTACGGGCGAGCTTCTTGTGGTCGACGGCGGTAACTGCCTCTCTGAGAATAAAAGTCCCCGTTGAGGTGGGGAGGCCGGCCAGATGATTCTCAGATTTATTTTTCATTTCTGTCCAAAAAGGGAAGGAATAATAAATCTGGCCCCTTTTCAATAGGGTGCAACCTAGATCATTTTTTTGCAGGGGTAGGCAGTATGGAAGGCGAGCATCGTTATAAAGCTACTGTCGATGATGCGTGTGCCCGGATACGACTTCAGTAAGTCAACCACATTTCGTACTAGTTGGCCTATCTTGATATCCCAACTGGGAAACAAAGTCACATGTGATCCTGACGAGATACGCTTAAGCTTTTCATCTGCATGATGGCGGGTCCTTAAGTGACAAGCCGCGTGACTAAGCAACCAGCCGTTCTTCTGTCATCGAGATAATCGTGTCCAGCCCACGTCAAACGATAAAAAATATTGTCCGGAGTATCGTAGTGTTCTGAGTATTTCTTCACGAATCCAGCATCTTCGAGGATCTCCATCTGATACTCCAAGCTTCTTAGGAAATCTCCAAGATGCTCACTATCATCAGAGACGCCATAGTCGTGTTCTAGCTGATGCGTAATTTCCGAATATGACGACCCAACGGATATCAGGCTGGATTCAATGCACGACAAAACTCCAAAAATCAGCGTGTTGTCTCGTTTCACATTGCACCCCACAGAAATTGACTGCTTTGGTTCGATTCTATTCTTATCGAATTGCTATAGATACAAAAAGCCGGCTTGGCTCCTGAGTCTTAAGACCTGCGACAAACCCACTGTATTTGATTTCATGAGGTTCCCACAATCCAGCCAAGCGGATAGCCGTCAACACGTCTTCAAGCTCGCTCCATGAGTCCTGCCCCTGCTCGGCAAAGCGTCGTGATTTTTAGATGAGTCAAATGGCTCTATCACAAGGTGGGATGCCCGGACGGTTAGCCGATTACAGCCAGTTGGCACTGGCCGCTTTTGGCCGTTTTCCGACTGTCGTGACGGGCCGAAATCGACCCATTGCGGTCATTCCATCTGAGGCGATGAGCTGGATGGCGTATACCAGTAAACTCTGGAGTCGACATGAACGTGTTTTTGCTTCTGAG